>JBCDHA010000291.1:0-5449 GCA_038750705.1 Bacteroidota bacterium | reverse complement strand
TTAGACATTAGTATGCAATACGAGTTTGGGCGGGTAGTCAATGGCAAGATCGTTTGGACCCTCCTTATTATTTCAGGTTTTATACTACTCATAGCCTGGATCAATTACATTAACTTAACTACAAGTAGGGCCCTTCAGCGTGCGAAGGAAGTGGGTGTACGAAAATCTATTGGGGCCAACCGTTCCCATGTAGTTTTTCAGTTTGTAGTTGAGTCTTTGCTGGTGAATGTACTGGCATTGGTCGCTTCCCTGGTGCTGGTTTGGGTGCTGCAGCCTTTTTTTAATCAGCTGACGGGTTTACAATTAGATTTAGTTATTCTTTGGGTGAGCAGATTATTCGGTATACCGTTTCCCGTATTATTCCTCATAGTATTTATTTTTAGTCTCATTGTCATCTCACTTTACCCGGCAATGCTACTCGCCGGATTTCGGGCAAAAGATGTTATCAATGGAAAATACAAGATGAAAGGCAGGGTAGCCTGGTTACGGAAAGGACTGGTGGTCTTTCAATTCATTACAGCCATTGCACTTATTAACGGGGCGGTGGCCATATCAGACCAGGTGGATTATATGCTTACAAAAGATCTGGGATTGGATATTGACAATACATTAGTAGTGTATGGGCCGGCTCAAACCGATTGGGACAGTACCTTTTTCTCCAAGGTTGACAGGTTTCAAAATGAAGTAAAAAACCTTGCAGGAGTTAACGAGGTTTCCACTTCTAATAGGGTAGCAGGGAGTCGGATGGGCAAACTCTTTCAAGTAAGAAATAATGCCAAGCCAGATGCTGAAAACTTATCCCTCAACTGGATGGGTATAGGTTACAATTTTGAGCAATTATATGGTCTTGAATTACTGGAAGGTAGAACATTAGAGCCGACAGATTACAATTATAATTTTGGCCGCGACAGGATTTATAATTTACTTATCAACAGAGCTGCGGTTGAATATTTAGGCTTTAATACGGTTTCAGAAGCTGTTGGTGGAGTTCTTACAATTTATAGGCGTCAATGGCGCATTGTTGGGGTGGTGGAAGACTTTCATCAGATGACACTGCATGATAAAATTGAACCTATGGCACTCCAGCCCTTTAGAGATACGGCAGATAATTACTCCATTAAATTGGAGGGTGGTGCCAATGACCTTCTGTTGGCTGACATAGAAAGGCTCTACAATACCATTTTTCCAGGTAACTACTTTGATTATTTCTTTTTGACGGATACCTATAGAAGACATTATCAACCGGAAATACGCCTTAGCGCCATCAGTAAGGTATTTACCATTTTATCTATCATTATGGTGATTCTCGGCCTCTACGGTTTAACTACTATGACGCTGGAGAAAAAAGTTAAGGAAATAGGCATAAGAAAAGTGTTAGGAGCCCGCGTTACCCAGCTGCTTTTGTACCTTACTAAAGACTTTGCCCTTTTAATGTTGATCGCCATGATTATTGGCGTGCCTTTGAGTCTATACTTCATTGGTTTATGGAAGGCGGATTTCGCTTATTCATCACCGCTTGGCGTTGATTCGGTTGCGATGGCCTGCTTATTAATTCTGGTTTTTACAAGCATCCCCATTTTACTACAGACCAGGAGGGTTGCGAGCAATAATCCGGTGCAGGCGTTGAGAGATGAATGATAGGAAGTTACTTCCTGATATAGAAATAATGTGATCTGACTATGATAATAGGGTGACTGGGTGTAACAAAGGGCAACCCTATTATACTTCTCAAATAATTTTGAGAGTTGATAATTAAGTTTACTATTCTTACATTTCTTAAGTACCTGTTTTTAGCTTATGCCATGTCATTGGCATCGGAGATTTCTCAAAGGTGAAGGCTGAGTGACCCTACAGTAATAAGTCTTAATTTGAAGTCATACCATTAATCAAACTCTCCAGAAAGTTCTCAAACATTTCCTCTTTCTTCAGTCCCGTGGATCGATTAAATTGAAGAGAATGTATTCTTAAGAACTGCATCACGCCCACAGTGGTACCCCACATGATGTTAGCCAGGTACTTCCCGTCAAGCTTGGCATTGATTTCACCCTTTGAGAAACCCTCATCGATAACACTATTAAAAAGGGCATAGATCTTTACACTTATCGGCTCCAACTCCTTCAATGCCGAAGCACTATATTTTGATTCAAACTCTGCATTTAGTTTATAGTAAGCGGGATATTTTTGGAAGTACTTATAGTTCTGTCGCAACATGCCTACAAGTTTATCCTTGGTGCTTGTTCCTTCTGCCGCGGCACGTTCAAACTTCTTCAATAGAATGTTTAGTCCTTTCACACTTAAAGCTGCCAGAAGTTGATCCTTATCCTTGAAATAGAGGTATACAGTACCTTTTGCCAGCTGAGCTTTTTCTGCTACGGCATTCATGGTAATTGAATCTAGCTCCTGGCTCATGATGAGCTTTTCAGTAGCTCCCAGGATCATCTTTTTTCGGTTTTCTATTTCTCTTTTCCGTCTTTCGGCCGTTGACATATTCTATCTGTACAGGATGCAAAAAATAATGGCTTAATATGATCAAAAAAATCTGGTCAAACTAATTTTTAAGAAATCATCCTCTCTAAGGAAATACGCAAACTCGTCCTGTTCGGTATTTTCAAACAATCTCATAACAATCTCGCCTTTAAAACCGGATCCTAATCTGCGTTCTGCCTCAATTGAATAAAATCTTGTAGAGCTATCGAGGTCGAAAATCCCTCCGGCAAGTATTTCAGTCCCTTTTACATCGTTAAAAACAAATCTACTCCCCAGAAAAAGATCATTATCGAAGTTAGAAAAAGCCAGCTCATCTCGGCTATCATACAGATACTCGGAAACGACTCCAATGTCAAGACCTGATTTGGCGATGTTAGAGAAAGTGTATTCAAACCCGGTAGCGAAAGCAGTAAAGTCCTGATCAGCAGCTATTCGTCTCTTTCCCTCAAATTTCCAAATCCAGGCACCCGTGATCAATTGCATTTCCAAACCGGAATGATCAACAGTCGGATAGAAAAAAGTAACATCTCCGGATTCAGAAGGAAGAAATATGGGTTCGCGAGCCACTCCGTGAAACTGCGAAATACCTATATCGAAAGGACCAAAGTAATGGGACCATCTAAATGCAAAGGAAGGATACCAATGATCGAGGTCTGAGCGAATTTCAATATCATCTCTTTCGATCACCAAAGGAAATCTCAAGCGTCCATTGGCATCAGGAAATTGCCTTTTGCGAGCATAAGGAAGGTAATACAACTCAAAGGTGCCTAACTTGCCGAACACCTGATAATTGACCATCGGTTGACCGAGCTTAGCCTCTCCATCGAACTGCTCTACCTGATCTGTTTGATTGATGATATCTACCAGGTGAACGGACTCTGTCACTCCCCAAAAAACTTTTTTAAAGCCTACTGTTAATTCACTTCGATTCCATTTCCAATGGGAATATAACTCCCTGATATCAGCATGAGTACGGTTATTATCATGCTGATCTACACGACCGAATAGTGCAATAACGTAAGTGTGAGTTTCGTCCTTATTGGTAATTTCCAGTTCCGGTCTTGCAGAAAAAGAGAGGAAGTTTCGTTCCTGTGACGGATACAAACCTGGATTGAAAAAGAAGCGGTTTTCACCCTGCAATTCGGCGGAAAAATCGATTCCCCATTTTGGTTTATCTTGACCATAGGCAGAGGTGGTCAAGGCTAACAAGATAGTGATTAGCGATAGTTTCATGTTATTAATGATTGAGGGTGGGCAATCATCTGCCCACCCAATGGTTACTGTTGAATTACCTTAAACTTGCCTGAGAGAAATCAGACTCACTAAGACCTGTTTTGAACTCATAAGCGTTGAAGATGAGATCGGTTTTCTTTCCATTCTGATGATTTGTCATGGATAGGCGTTGGGCTCTCCAAAATTTACCCAGGTACAGCTTGTAGTCTACATAATCCAATGTTTTAAGCTTGACACCCTTTCGGTCGAAGTAAATGATCTTTTCGATGCGGTAATCCTGATCCAGATTGTAGTGTGCGATCCTTTTGGAGTAACCGCTCTTTGGATCAACCGGATATTGCTCCACAAGTGCTAACCTTTCACCATCTATCACTTTTTCCCCAATAAACCCGTATGTATACTTTTCCACTTCCTGGGAAGAAAGGTCCTCATAGGCAAACTCGGAACCCATAAATGGCCCGGATTTGTTATCTGAAGAAATTCGTTTTACCCTTTTGATAGATGGTAGAAAGATCCACTGATCGTCGGATGCATTTTTGTGCGAATGTGTAAGAGTTTTAGTTCCCTGAACATCTTTAGGGCTTTCAAACTCGATCAAGGACTTATCCCCGTCTTCGGTTCCCTCGAGGATTTTGTTGCTCATTAGCCTTGTACTGGTCTGACCGTGCTTATTCGTCAAAATCATTTCCAGATCAGCGTAAGCGGATTCAAATCCTACGTCTGCCTGATCCGCTTTTCTGGCGATCTCTAGACCCTTCGGGTCTGGACTTTGAGACCAGGCTGTAGTTACACTTAGAAATAGTAGTATTGTCGCTATTGAAGGTTTCATTTTATTATTTGTTTTAATTGGAGTTTGTGTTTGTGAAGGTTTTCGTTCAAATAGTAGTAAGGCTCCGGGGAGTGCGATAAAGTCTACAAGGAGTGCCGCAATCAAAATGATTATCGTGATGGCTGCCAGTGCAGAATTTAGAAGGAACGATGAGAAAGTCAGGATCAAAAATCCGGTGCATAGTACAACTGTGGTCACTACAATGGCTTTGCCGACCGTAGTGTAAGAATAGTGGATCGCCTCCAGTGTTCCATACCCAAATTCTTTCTTTGCCCTTAGGTATTTTGCCAGGAAATGCACGGTGTAATCGACAATAATGCCAAGGGTCATTCCAAATACCGCGGTCATGCCAAGGTTGACCATGCCGTACATTAAATACCATATACCAAATCCGATTACAGCAGGCGCAATATTGGGTATCATACTTATTACTCCATACCTCAGGTTTTTGAAAGAGACTGAGATGATCAGCGTAATAAGAATGGCAGAGATAATTGATCCCAAAATCAAACTGTCTATTTGCCGCTTCGATAGGTAAGCGAAAATGACCGGATAGCTAATGCCCGTTGCCTCCATGTATGTGGGCGCGTTTTTGGAGAGCCAGTTTTCAAGTCGAGCGGTGAAAGCCAGCATTTCAGCTGAGGAGATGTCTTCCAAGGTGATGGTAAATCTGGTTTCAGACTTGTCTACATCCACCTGGTTATTGAGATCCAGGCCATATGGAAGAGATAACTCGTAGATTAGCAGGTATTGTGCGGCCGCCTCTCTGCTGGATGGAATTGTATAATACCTTGTGCTGTCTCCGTGCATCGCCTTATTTACCTTTTGTGCGATGGTAGAAAATGAGCTTACGTGAATGACTTCAGGCTGCTGTTCAACATAGCCCTTGAATTTTTCGAG
>JBCDHA010000290.1:0-5459 GCA_038750705.1 Bacteroidota bacterium | reverse complement strand
TTGAAGAGAGATCAGGACCACAAGGAAGCTGTAGGCAACGCTACAAAAAAAGCCGATGAACTAGGCAAAAAGGCCAGCGAAGATCAGGCAAAAACAATTGAGGAATCAAGGTTACAAATCGGTGCTGAAAAGGAAAAGAGCTTGGCCGAATCAAAAGCCACCCTGGCAGAGTATGATGGAAAAGTAAGCCTTGAAAAGCAGGCTAAATTGGATGAGATCAATACCCAAATAGCCAGTCATGAAAAACAGGCTAATACGGCATTGGTGGAAGCTGACTCGAAAGTAGCCGTAAAGAAAAAAGAGGCGGCAAAGGAAAAGGAGAAAGAAGAAAAGAGAGCTGCCGCGAAAAAGAAAAAGAGAAAATGGTGGCAAAAAGTAGGTGATTTCTTTTCAGGAATAGCTAAGGCATTGGCAAAGGCAGTTACTTCTATTGTTAACAAGCTTGCCAAAGTGGTCAACTCCATTATAAAAGCCGCAAAATCACTGGCGAACTCCATTATCAATGCCTGTACTAAATTGGTAAAAGGGTTACTTAACCAGTTTGCATCTCTTGTAAAAGGGTTTTTAAATGTGGCGCTGGCCGCATTTCCCGGTATTCGCGATCGGCTGAACGCGTCCATCGACAAAGTGGTGAAGAAGGCCAATGCCGCCATTGATAAAGTTGCTCAGGTACTCAAGGACTCCGTTAATAAGCTCTGTGATACGCTTACCGAAATCGTAAATTTTGCTCAAAATTTCTATGTAAGTGTAGTACAGGGTGCGGTGATGATGTTTGAAGCTATTGTTACCGGAAATTTTGCTGATTTACCACGCATCGCTTTCATGACGGCCTGTAATTCCCTGGGTCTTCCCGGGGAAGAACTCTGGGCAATTGTCTTAAAAGCACGCGGAGAAGCCATGGAAATTATTAAGCACCCGGTACGCTTCCTCCGCAATCTCATCAAGGCGGGAGAAAAAGGGTTTGGCCAGTTTGTATCTAACATCAAGCAGCATTTAATTAAGGGGTTGATGGGTTGGCTGTTCGGGCAGATTGCCCAGACCGGAATTACCATTCCTGCAAAATTTGACGGTGCAAGTATTTTTCTGGTGATAAGACAAGTCCTTGGTGTCACCTACGAGTATGTGCGGCAGCGTGCCGTTAACATGCTTGGAGAGAAAAATATACAACGTGTTGAAAAGGTTCTGAATTACTTAAAACGCCTGTTCACGGAAGGCCCTGAAGTGTTGTTTACGGAGCTGAAGGAAAAGGCTGAAGAAATGAAGAACACCATCGTAGGAAAAATTGAAGAATGGGCGATTACAGCGGTAATTCAAAAGGCGGTCATCAAAGTGACCAGTATGCTTATTCCAGGTGGTGGATTTGTGCAGGCCATTTACGGAATGTGGCAAACGCTACAGTTCTTTCTTGAGAACATCAAAAAAATCGCAGCTGTGGTCAACTCGATGCTGGATTCGTTGGCTGCGATTTCAAAGGGAGCCATTGGCAGCGCTGCTAATCTAATTGAGAAAACCATGGTGGATACCTTGCCACTGGTATTCTCCTGGCTTGCGAAGCTTATTGGTATTGGAGGCATCGGACAGAAGATAAAATCGATTATTGATCAGTTGCGAACCCCGGTGAATAAGGCCGTTGATTTTGTGATTAAGGGCGCTATGAACATGGGCAGTTCTGCTATGAAGGCGGTAAAAAGAGGTTTAGGTAGTGTGAAGAAGAAGGTAAAGGGATGGTGGAAAAAGAGGAGGCCATTTGCAACGAAGAGTGGTGAACGGCATACGTTTTATTTTGAGGGAGACGAAAACAATCTGGTTCCTATGATGGCCAGTACGCCTTCTAAAATTTTTCCCCTGGTTAATGCCTTAATTCAAAGACTTGAAGTACAGCAGCAAAGTGATGAAGGTCTAAATCGACAGCAGAATATAGTTTTGTCTGCGGCAAAAATGGCCAGAACAGAATTGGAATTGATATTACGTCAGCGTGTTGACTATCCCACTCATAAGTATAACGAATTACTACGCTTGATTGCAACTATTGCCGATGAGGCGGTTCGACATCAATTGGCCGAAATAGATAAACAGCAAGTTGATACGCCTAATGAAGAACTGGCTTTTAATAATCTACAAATTGAAGTATTAAAACTCACTTCAAGGGTTAGAGCGTCATTGAATGAAGACCTTGATGGACAAGGTGATAGAGGAATTACCAGAACTATAAATCAAAAATTGATCCAAGTTGGAAGGTTTGAGCGCTATTACAATGGTCGCGCTGACCAGCTTAGAACTGAAGTAAATCAAAAATTAGCTAGATCTGGGAGGCAATCTGGAACACGAGATTTTGCTGTGTTATCCAACGAATATTACTCTCAGGTAAAGGAGACTATAGGACGAGAAACGAATCAGGATTTGCTGACAATTCAAGGTTTTCTATCCGACACCGAACTTGCCCGGGACTTTGCAATAGGTAGAGCGAATGCTATGCGAGGTGTGACCAAAGAAAGGGACGGAAGGCACCAAATGGACGATACCTATGTAGCAAATAGTAGAATAGATGGTAGCCGTGTCCTTGATGATGGAGAGCATATTTATAAGGAGAACCCCCGAGTAGACCAGCGAGGTGGTGCACGCATAATTCCTGGGAAGATCCAAAATGCTCATCTGAGTGAGGCCGAAAAGCGCAAAGAACTACGGAAATTTGAAAATTCAAATAGTCCAATTAACGTACCCCAAGGGATAGGGCATCCAAGAGAAATTAAGGACGGTGGTAGAGTTTCTGCCTCAACCGCTCTAGGTGGTATGAATGCTAAGGCATACGCGTATATTACCAATGTACCCGGTTGGGAGAACATGGATTTCGAATGGTTGCACATACGTGCCAATTCCTTAGGAGGCGCATCGGACGGAACCAATTTTGTTGTTGGAACTAAGGATACCAACACTCAAATGATTCCATACGAGGTTCACATCAAAAAGGTGGCTCAGATTTTAGGTGATCCCCACTTTAGAGGCTGGAAGATGCGAGTTGTTTTTAACGCGGATGGCAATAGAGGCGAAAGTAATCATAAGGTTGAGCACATAATAATTCAATGGGGAGTACAGAGCCCTGACGAGGGAACTACATATGAAGGTACTGTGACATTTTCACCGTTACACACTGACACCAATATCAGTAAGCAAGAAATCGGCTGGATACAGGAAAAACTTGAAGAGCAAAGAGAAGAAGTAAGAGCAGTAGATGCTGATATGCAATAACAAGCAGTCTCTACAATGCTAATGGTCAAACCTCTCCCTTCGTATCAATCCCCCGAATAGCGGGAATATCACTAATGATATTGTCTTGTGAGAAGGTAAGCATGCGCATTTTATAGACCACGGAGGGCACATATTTAGATCCCAACATCGAGTAGTAATTCATCATTTCACCAGCCGGGATTGAAAGCAGGTCAAAATAGATCTGGTCGGCACTCGGAAATAGCTTGGGCGTATTTTGTGGAGTGAACAGTGGCTTGTACTGAAAGAAATAAATGACACCCGATATATACCGCAGGGCTTCTATGTAATGGTCTTTACTAAAAAAAGCTGAAAAGAGAATGGTAAGATTCACATTGACCGGAGGAGAATACTCCAGTAAGTTACTTCCGGAAGGTGATGTGCCGGAGGACGCCTTAAAAGTAGTGTCTTTATCTATGTAGATCAGTGAAACAATTATTTTATTCATTTCTGCAGCAATGCTACCATCCTGTTCTACCATATTCGATAGCATGGCTTTGTCTTCAATGGATTTGAACTGTGATCTGAGGTAATCATTCAATTCATCAACGACAATGGGTAATACATTTTGGATCATACTATTCAGTTGTTTGTGTCATGTATTAGATCCCGCCAGTTGCTTCACGGCCCATACTGTAAGCCGCATCAAATACACTCCGATGAAACCGATGAGTCCGCCGAGGAGCAGGAGGGCCATTTCCAGCACCTGCTCATCCTTGGTTGGCGGGGCTGGCTCTGGGGTAAAGCCTACAAGATAGATAAATAAAAATGCCACAGGAATGGCGGTCATTAGGGCCAGGAAGAGGTATAAAAACTCTTTTGCTATTAGATCTTTCATCGTTATTTTAATTTTTTCCTGTAGCGCAAATAGATTGTACTCACCACGTATACGATTGACCCTCCGGCCAAAACACCATATACAAATCCGGTAAACCACCGATCTTCTGTTTTTGAATCGGACAGGAGAAACACCACAAATGCCGTAGCTAGTATCATGCCTGCGGCCAGTATGCCCCGGTACGCGTTGTTACGAAAAAATACCTCACGAACTCGCCAGTCCAAAAAAGATAGTAATACTCCAATAACAAAAAAGCAAAGGATTATCGCTAATGCGACGCCTATTATCTTTCTGTATCGCTGTAATGAATAGGTTATTCTGTAAGCCGGACCACCATCATAATCCATCGCCTGTAGTGGGATCAAAGGACTTTTTCCAAAGGTTTCTTTAACCCCGTTCCAAATATCCGAGTCCACACCGCCATACCCGGGGCCCCACAAACCCACTCCACCCAATCGCTCTGCCTTGGCCCATCGATATTTTTTGTCCAGGCTTTCCGCTTTTTCATACCATATCTCCTTTTGCTCCGCTGACTCACCAATTTCAATGACGGTGCTATTACCAATTTCATACATGTTGTCGTTATCCATGAGACTGTACTGTGCAATGATGTCCTCATAGGGGATGTATTTTTCAAAGACCTCTTCCGGATCTGAAACCCCCCAAAGGGCCCCATACATAGGCATACTAATGATGATATTCCCTGCACTCAACCCCTGACAAATAAGTTTATTGACAATACCCTCTAAACTCTCATACGCCATATAAGATACTGAAGAAATGGAGGCCGAAGGAACAGGGGTGCTGGAAGAATTACCCGTGGCATACCCCTTTATTATAAAGGTATTGACCCAGGTTTTTAACTTTTCGATATCATAGGCGCTATGATCTGTGTTATAAGGGATCTGCAGCGTGATGATGGTGCTATCACCGAGTTTACTTCTCAGGCCATAGACAAAATTGCTAAACTCATCCCTCATGGAAGGACGAATACCGCTAAAATCAATATCGACGCCGTGTGCCTTCTTTTTCCTAATTAAAAACCGAACACTGTCACTCAGTCGTTGCCAGGAGTTGTTATTGTTTTTTAATAAAATATCATTTTTTTTCTCTCCATAGCATGAAATGGTGAGCAATACTTTAACGTCGTGCTGCCTGGCAGAATCTATCAAACCTGTGGTCTTCCATGCATCGATTGCATCCGTACCCCTGTAGGTACCATCTTCGGGGTTTACGTCGTAAGAGAAAAATGCAATGGTAGAAAGTAAATGGTAGGGGTAGAATTTGTATGCCTCTGTCATCCAGTTGGGATGCCATGCCATTATCTCTATCCCTTCTTGTAGCCCCGGATCGTTCC
>JBCDHA010000289.1:0-5467 GCA_038750705.1 Bacteroidota bacterium | reverse complement strand
CTTGTGGAAGTCATCAAGAATGTCGAGCTCAGAACAGGGGTGCTTTTCGATATTCTTAGCCCCTTTAATGAGCCACAGTGGGAATGGAAATGCTGCAACCAGGAAGGCTCTCCCTGGAATAACGCCGAATTGGCTGACGCCGTAAGAGCCATAGACAGTGCAATAAGTCGGGAGAACCTAAACACCAAAATTGAAGTGACCGAAGCAGGAACCCTTGAGTTTCTCTACTCAAATCAAAATGATGATCGCAGAAATGATCAGATTTGGAATTTTTTTGATACCGGGCGCGATACCTATATTGGAGATCTTCCCAATGTAGCAAAAGCAATTGCAGGTCATAGCTACTTTACCACTTTCTCCACAAACCGCCTTATTAGTGTAAGAGAACAAGTAGTGGACAAGATTAATGAGGTTGATCCTGCATTGAAATTTGTTATGTCTGAATATACATTGCTGGAGGATAATGAGGAAATACGGGGCCCTGGCAGAGACCTGGGCATGGACCCTGCGCTTTATATGGCCCGTGTATTGCACGCTGATATGGTGTATGCCAATGCGGTTTCATGGCAATGGTGGCTTGGAGTAAGTCCGTATGATTATAAAGATGGTTTGGTATATATTGATTGGAATAAAGACAACGGGGCGGTCTACCCATCTAAATTACTATGGGGTTTAGGGAATTTTTCTCGATTTATTCGACCAGGTATGCAACGCGTGAGTGTCACTCGCTCCGATAACCTCAATAAGTCCAATGCCATAGAAAGCATGCTTCAATCCGCCTACGGTTCTTCAGATGAGGTGATAGTTGTTTTTGTCAACCAGACAGAAAATTCGGAAAAGATTGTGTTTGATAATCTTGATGCAGACAAATTCAGTAGTATTGAGTTGTACCAAACAAGTTCCTCTAAAAACCTGGGGTTAGTCCGGACCTATTCTAACCTGGACGCGGAAATAGTTGTAGCGGCCAGATCAATTGTAACTTGCAGGATAAAATAATGTAGTATGCGCGTGCGACTGTTTGTTTCTTTTTCCTTGTTTTACCTGATGTGTGCAGTCCTGTTGGCCCAGGAAACACAGCAGAATGAGTTATTTACGCAGTACAAGTTTCATCGTATCAATAAAGAACAAGGTCTATTCGGGAATGAAGTAATAGACATAGACCAGGATACTCTTGGACAAATTTGGGTAGCTACCGAAAACGGTGTTTACAGATACCAGGGAGAGTCCTTTCAGGGTTTTTTCAGAAAATCAAATGATGAAAATTCACTCCCCAGCAACTACGTAAGTGATCTCTTCATAGATGGTGAAAATCAGGTCTGGATGTTGACGGAATCCGGAGTCTGTAAATATGATTACACGCTTGATGAGATAACACGTTTCATGTCAGATGAAATATCGGGTCCTGTTATATCAATGGCGGTTGCTGAAGATGGGCGTAAATTTTTCGGTCAGTATTTCGGAGGCATTTTAACCGAGAAAGATGGTGTTTTAAAACCATTGGAAATAAGGAGCGGGCGTAAAAGCTTGGTTAATGGAATTATTATCAAAATGAATATCGTGGACAATTACTTGTGGGCTGTAGCTGGCGGCAATGATGTTATCGCAATTGACCTAAAGACCAATCATGTAGAATCCACTGCTTTAGCTAAAGTATTCGGAATGTCTGATTTTCAAATATTTGACCTCTATGTGGATCAACAAAGAAAAGTATGGGCGGCTACGAATAATGGTCTTTTTCGGATAAAAAGATTGGAAAACGGACGATTTGACATTCAGGAAATACTGGAAGGGAAGCTTCCCAAAGATGATTTGCTGACTGTCTTTAATGACAATGATAATCAAATCTGGATTGGAACTCGTCAGCATGGCATGTATTCATTTAAAAACACGAATACTTCCTATGATACTGAATTAAATCATTTTGGTACCTCAAGCACACAAAGAGGGCTTTCATATCGTACCATAAGCAAAATATTTCAGGATAGCGATGGCATGTTTTGGCTTGGCACTCATAATGATGGATTGAATGTTTTCAATCCAAAAGGAGAAAGTGTAAGACTAGTTACAAGTGAAAATGGAGAGAAAAAGGCTCTTAATTTTCGAAATGTCTGGGGTATTTCTAAAAGCTCTGAAGACCGTATTTGGGTAGGTACTGACGGTAAGGGATTAAATATACTCAATCCCTTCACGGAAGAAGTCAGGCAACCTGATTGGCCGGAGTTGGAAAATGTTGCGGTGCTCTCGGTGTTGGAGGATAGTCAACAGCGGCTTTGGGTGGGCACCTATAAAAGCGGCCTGTACATGATTGATTTACCTACCAATACAATTAAAAGATTCTATTCCGGCGGTCCTGAGTCAGACCTCAGAGTGAATGATATAAGAACCATTTTTCAATGTAATCAGCATGTAATTTACGTAGGAACCAATCAAGGTGGGGCCTATTATTATAACGAAAACAGGGGTACGATCGATCATATTGAAAGAACCAATGGATATGATATTCGAACTTTTGAGATGACGGAAGACCAGTTAATATGGATGGGGACGTATAGAAATGGTCTCCTCAGCTATGATCGAAATGAATCCATTCTAAAACAATATCCCATAAATAACGCCTCTGAAGGGCTGGTGACTATTCTTGATATGTATAACCAAGACAATAAGCTTTGGCTGGGAACCCGTGAAAATGGCCTCATGCGGTTTGATTGCCAAGGTAAAGCCTTTCAGAAAAAAACATTTGGAGAACTATCGAATATATCAATTTCATCACTGCATGGTGATCCATATGGTAATGTTTGGATGACGGCGTCCTCAGGGGTTTATGTATACGAGGTGGAAGCCGATATCTTTTTGCGGTTTGGAAAAGAAAGCGGTTTTCAGGAGGGACATTTTAACTATGGTTCTATTCTGCTGATGGATAAGGGCTATTTAGCTACCGGTGGTGTAAAGGGACTTAATCTTTTTTATCCGGAGGACCTAATTTCATCCAAACGATCTTCTGATGTCGTCTTCCATGAATTCAAGGTAGCAGACTCAAAAATGACTTTGCTAAACTCTGATATTTATCCTGATGAGAAAAGCATATTCCTTTCACAAAGAGTTGACCTGAATCATACGGATAATGTATTCACGATCGGTTTTTCTATACCTGGGTTTAATAAGCGTAAACAAGATGAATTCCTGTTTATACTAGAAGACTATGATGATCTATGGCAGAAATCAGAAGGACGACAAGAAGTCACTTACAGGAACGTGCCTCCGGGGGACTATCGATTTAAAGTTAAAAATCTTATCGATGAAAATGCATCCCGGGAACTTCAGATTCGAATCAATCCACCTTTATGGCGAACATGGCAAGCTTATCTCTTATTTTTAGTCGTAATTGCCTTGGTGCTTTGGTGGCTGATAAAATTTAATTCCAGTAGATTGTTGCTTAAGCAAAACCTGGAATTCGAACAGTCCCTTCGTGAAAAAGAGCATAATGTGATGCAAGAAAAGTTAAGGTTTTACACTAATTTTTCTCATGAGTTAAAGACACCTCTAACCTTAATACAAGGCCCGGTAAATGATCTAATCAAGAAAGAAACGGATCCAAGCACACTTCAATACTTGAATCTAATAAAAAAGAATACGTCAGTTCTTTTAAAGTTTATACGAAGAATGTTAGAGTTCCGGAAGATAGAAATGAATAAAACACTGCTGAACGTAGGTCTTCAGGATCTTTATATCTTGGCACAAGAGGAGGCGGAAAATTTTGCTCATTTGTCTAAAGAAAAGGGCATTAGACTCGGGTTTTATTGCGAGCAAGACCTCTATGCTTGGGTTGACATAGAAAAAATTCAAATCGTACTTAGCAACCTTCTCTCGAATGCCATTAAGTTTTCTTCTTCCGGTACTGTGGTAAAGTTCGGTATGTTTCACGAAGATGACCACATCGTCATTGAAGTAAAAGACAATGGAGTGGGTATAGATAAGAAAGACCTTCGTGATATTTTTTCTCCATTCTATCAAGCAAGCAATTCAGCGGGTAGTGGTGGTACCGGTATTGGTTTAGCGCTTTGCAGAAGCTTTATTGAATTGCATGGTGGCACCATTACCGTCGAGAGTGAAAAGGACAAAGGAACGAGCTTCACCATACGGTTAAATAAAGGTAAAGAGCATCTTCAAGACCTCCAACATGTTCGATTTGTCAAAAGTAAGGAAGGTGAGTTTACCGAATCGATTGATGATAGTATCGTGATTGGGAAGGTAGATGCTGAGCCGTTTTCCGATTCGGATAAAGTACTTCTTTTTGTGGATGATAATGATGATATATCTACCTATGTCAACTCACTTTTTGCACGTGATTTCAAAGTCATTACTTGTAACAACGCTGAAGAAGGTCTAGAAAAGGCCATTGAATTTATTCCGGATATTATCATTTCAGATTATATGATGCCAGGCAAAAATGGTGCGGATTTTTGCAAGGATATTAAGGCCAATATGGCTACAAGTCATATACCCTTTATTCTTTTAACCGCCAGAAGTTCGAGTGAGTCTAAAATGGAAGGGTTTGCCGTAGGAGCGGATGATTTTATAACCAAGCCATTTAGTTCAGAGCTACTGGAAGCTCGGGTGAATAACATTCTGAGTAATAGAAACCTGCTTCAACTCAAATATGAAAGCCGCGATTTAATTGAAGCAAGTAATAAAACCTCTTCAAGAGAAGCTGAGTTTGTACTCAAGGTAGAGTCTACCATCAATTTGCTAATGGAGAATTCTGAGTTCAATGTACCCGATCTTTGCCGAGAGCTGGGAATGAGCCAGACTTCACTTTACCGCAAAGTAAAAACACTGACAGGCGATTCCATTCAGCTCTTTATACGAAAGATAAAAATCAAACGCGCCGCAGAACTTTTAATAAGTGAAGATTTGACCGTAACAGAAACCTGTTTCGCACTTGATTTTTCAGATTTGAAGTACTTCAGAAAATGTTTCAAAGAACAATTTGGAATGACCCCTTCAGAATATAAAAACAAGGCCCTTGTATAAACTCATTTGATTTGGTTATGGTGCTCGGATAACCCTTTTTCTCGTGATAACTTTTTGTTCGTCCATTAACTCCAAAATGTAATGACCTTCAGGAATGGTAGAGGTGTCAATTTCATAAGATCCATCCGCATAGCTTTGAATGTTGGCGCTGAACAATTTTTGACCCATCATATTTATTAAGGAGAAGGTCAATCGTTTTTGTGCGGTATTAATTTTGAAGGTAAGGCGGTTGGTGAAGTATGTTGGATAAATGGAAGGTAGATTATCGATCATGCTGCCGAGAATGGTCTCGTTACTATTTTGACACGCAGTATGGTAAGTAGCTGATGGATTGTATGATAAACTTGCGGAATCCATGCATCCCATTATCTCAAAGAGGTTTGTTCCCTGTTCAATACGGATGCGTTGATTCAAAGGCAGGCTACGAAATATTTCT
>JBCDHA010000288.1:0-5470 GCA_038750705.1 Bacteroidota bacterium | reverse complement strand
CAGGAAAAGGATGGGCATCGAGATCAGCATATTATTGAATATAAGCTCTCCAATGGCTGTATTTTTATAGGCTTCAAGCAGGACGAATAAGATCATTAGGAATTGGGCATAACCAATGTACATGCGAGCCCGGTCGATATATACTTTCCAACGGATAAGCGTTCGTTTATTTGCCTTAATGTTTGCCATTGATTATTTTTTTAAGTGGAAAAGTACTGATAAACTTTTATTCAAGGATTTACCGAGTGGCAAAGATTTTCCTCTTGGCCAAAGAGAAGTATTAAGTTTTTTAAAAAAGCTTATCAAAAATTTACATAGCCCTTTTATAATGGCCAGTATCGAATTATTTGTTCTTTCTGGAGTCGAACAGCAGTCGAATCATTTTGTAAAAATCACCTTCATTGTAATCAAATTCGATTTCTGTGTTTACTCTATGTACGAAAACTAATTTTGAGTCAGGATATACCCCAAGCATATGAATACCCAGTCCGGTGTGGAAGAAGGAATTTCTTTTGGTATCCTCGCCTGGTACCCGTACCCGCCAAAGCATGCCATAAGCGTTACCATATTGAGGGCTATAGACAGAATAAGGTTGGGTGCTTACATCTATCCATTTTTCTGGTATAATCTGCTTGCCATTTGAACGGCCATAGTTCAGGTACAGCTGTCCATATAACATCAAATCACGCGTTGACATCCTGAAATGGTAGGCCGGATATTTTGACTGCCTTCTCTCATATTGATAGTAACCGTCAGTGTTTGGCCGCACAGCTTCTTCTAACTCTGCATCAATAGAATCATAATTGCCCTTGTAATCGAATAGTGCCAAGGGCTCAGCAATTTGTTTTTGAAACAGGGTATAGATGCTTTCTCTTGTCTGTTGTTCAAGTATGAATCCCAAGGTGTTAAAATCCCAATTGTTGTAATAATAGAATTCTCCGGGTTTGTGTGTTCCACGCTTGGGCCTGTCAACGAGCATCGCATTGTTAACAGCAGCTGCGTTGTGGTATATTCCGGATCTTGATTTTAGTAGATCGGTGATTCGGGCATCCAATTCAGTATCACTCAGTGCCGGCTCAATATCATTGATATTTAGCTCTCTTAACGTTATTGTAGTATCTATATGACCTCTTTCTATAGCGATACCATATAGTGAGTTTAACAGGGCCTTGCGCATGGAGTGGATCAGGTGCTTTTTATCCGTCTCCCCCCATTCAAAGATGATGTCGCCGTCCACCATGATCATCATAGAAGAAGAACCACTCTCCTCCAGATGACTTTTCAGGGTTTCAAGCTTTTCACTAGAATACCCTTTTGATTCAGGTTCCGCGTATGAGAATGAGTAGCTACTCTGAGCACGGCAGTTTATACAAGCCAGTATTAGTCCCAAGAACACGACTATTATACTCGTTGATTTCATTTCAAGCGTTTTGCATACCTCTGAACTGCTCAAATATCTACTAAAGTGTCTGATTTACAACACCCTTTCGCAGGACAAAATAACGGGGTGTTGAAAGATTCTTAATCTTGTAGTTAATCTATCGAAGGATGGCCCTTGCCAGTACCCGTTACTTTGATGAATTCTATATCACCGTAGTAAACCTTGGTCTTGGTAACTTGTTCACCTCTTAAAAAGGCGGGTATGGCCTCGTCAAAAACTTCTTGATGCCAATGGGCTTGCTCATGACCTGCATTTTCTACTTTAATATGAACAGCCTTACTGAATCCTTTTAGGGTTTCTTCCACTTGAGCCACTGGAGTACGACAGTCTAAAGTACCCGTAACGAACAGCGTGGGGATGTCACTATCAATTGGAATGGATGGATCAAAAGAAAGGGTGTTTGAAACCCAGGTATCTTTGGGCGTGGTGTATGGGAAATTAACTGCATTTCCGAAGATACTTTGTTTGGCTTCTTTTTCTATTTGAACCCACCTTGACTCGCTAACACCTGATGCCAGGTATTGGTTTATTCCGGCGCCAGGCACTGCTAGGCCGAAGACCACCCTCCTTTGTGCAAACCAAGTTAGTATGGAATAATCTCCTTGTTCGATAGAATAGAACAACCTCGGTAGTATGGGTATGTCATTGTAGTCATCGATATCTAACCGCAAGATAAAACCTAGGCCAAATGCACCGATCTTTAGGTCCATGTCTGCACGGGTAATAGGGTTTTTCACCTTTACACCCACGGGAGTTTTCTCAAGCTTCTCCATAACCCGATAGACAAGTTTCTTAAAATCAGGGACATCTTGGTTTACATTGATGTCATTCTTAATCATCTCTGATAGTATATCAACATGATCTTCTAAATAGTGTGGAAAATTGAATGCTTGATTAGGAGCATCTGAACCGGCCAGGATTGCCTTTTCTATCCGGTTCGGAAATAACTTCATAGCCGTCATGCCAATGTGCGATCCGAAACTAAACCCGAAAATTGAATAGCGTTCTATCTCTAATAAGGTCATCAAGTCATTTACATCCCTGGCTTCTTCCTCAATGTTATACCCTCTCACATCTACTCCTCTTTTTTCGAAGGCCTTAAGTGATTGGCGCACCATGTTTGCATAGTGCAGATTAGCTGCCGCTTCCGTTACAAAGAAGTCTTCGGGTAGGTCCTTCTGCCACAGGTAGATCAGCGATTCGTCTTCCTCTCCTCTACGGTCAATAAATATCAGGTCTGATACTTCCAAAAGCTCGATCCAGTAGGTTAACTCCTCCGGATCTTCTGCCTGCCAGGTACAAAGACCGCTACCACCCTCAATGTATACCACCGGAGCCTCCGGTTTTTCAGCCAGGCTTTTTAACCATACATATTTGACTTTAATCTTTCTGCCAGCAGGATATTGTCTGTTTTCAGGTACTTCCAGATAGCCCACTTGCCCTTCTATCTCGATCTTTTGATTAGTTTTAAATGATTTGGTTTCTACCTCAACCAGTTTGGATTGCCCCTGGGCACATAAACTAAGCATCAGTAGTGCGATTGTTATCAATTGGCTTTTTTTCATGTCACTCGATTTTAGCTCAAATGTGCAGGTGAAGAAGTAGCGATAAAAATCGAGTGAGTCTCAAATGAGCATATGAGACTTTTTAGGCAGACATTTTTATAAATTCGGTAGGTGTCATACCGGTTTCTTTCTTGAAAACCCGGTAAAATGAGGCTTTGGAACTAAAGCCTACTTCTTGTCCCAAACCCAGGATGGAGTACTTTTTACTCTCCGGTTTAACGGTAAGTTCCTTAAAAGCGGAAATCCGATATTGATTAACGAGGTCGTTAAAATTCGTTTGCAGCGTATCATTGATGATCTTGGAGGCACTATTAATGGGCCATCCCAAATGGCCGGCAAGTTTAGCAACAGTTAGCTTTGGGTCCTTATAGAGCTCCTGTTCATCCAGGGCTTGGAGCAGTGCATTTTTCTTATCATCCAGATCGTTAGCGGAAAAATTGAATTTTCTGATCTTATCCATGTAGCTACCAATAACCCTGGCGTAAGTTGTAATGTATGAATAACCGAGCGTGAAGATCCAGATCGCATTGATCGTATTTAAAGGTATGTACAACCATTCTGAATTATCATCGAGTTGATCGATGAATAGGAGACCAATAGGAATGCCTATCATGTGAAAACCAATGGCCAGACTCCATGAAACGATGAGTATGGAGAGCCACTTTTTCACCCCGTTAAATTCTTTCAATACCTGCCTGGTATCTACCGACTCCACGTATAATAAATAAGTATAGATGGTGAGTTGAACAATATGCAGCAACGCCACATAGATTGCTATGGATTGTATCAATGGAATATTTGCATAGGCCCAATCCATGTTTGATGCTAAATACAAGAAAGAAATAATAAAGACAAGTACATCCAGAATCAGAGAAGGTATAAAATGTACCAAGTCTTTTCGTTGAAACTTCCGGGTGGGATCTTTGATATGAAGTATATGTAAATAGGCTAACGGTCCGAATGCCAACCGGAACGACATAGGGATTGGAAACTTTACATTGAAGGCATGAATGGAGGCCTCTAATATGGATTGCGATAAATTAAGTGAGAAAAGAAAAATCAAGAGGCTAAGGTAGATATTCGGCTTTCTTCCACCAGGACTAAGGAGTCCGATGAGTATCGATAAAATTACTCCCTGAAATACGGCAAATAAAAAGTAGAAATTAGGGGAGTTAAGCGAAGTGTCTAACACACTTCCGAAGATAGGGATTCAGTGGAATTTAATGGGAGTATTCAATCTTGAAATTATCTGGGTCACTGATCTTTCAGAATTTTCAATATGCGGTTAAGGCTTCGTTCCGTAATCCCCAGATAGCTGACCAGGTCTTTTTTGGAAATCACTTCCAATAGGTCAGGCATATCGTTGAGCATCTTTGTGAGGGTTTGCTCTAACGTATGGGTATGGGTAAACGAAAAGCGAGTGGCCTTATACTTCACTTTGCCTGCAAGAAGTTTTAGCACATGATGGTTGAATACCTTGTCTTTGGTGAGTAGTTCATTGAATCGGTCTCGCGGGATTCGTAGCACGGTCATTGGAGTAAGTGCCTCTACGGCCGCAAAGCTAAATTCATTATTTAGCATCTCAATTTCACCTACCACTTCCCCAAGGCCAAAGAACTCAAGTATAAAATCCGTGCCGTCATCCTGATAAACAAAGCACTTGGCAATACCCTCTTTGATGATGGAAACCGCGTTTACGGAAGACCTTTGTCTGATTAGCCGATGTCCTTTATTTATGCTTAGTTCTTGAACGTAACCTTCAGGGTAATTATTCTGGTTAGCCAAAATGAAATCAAGAAATGCGGTATTCGTTCGAATCATTTTACAGGTGGGACAAATGTCCTTTACTTTTCACAAGAGTAATCATTTCTTTGAAAGCTGTTGAAAGGGAAGAGGTTAAAGTTCTATGGATGACTACTTAATCTTTATCTGAGGAGATCCATTTTGAAGTCATCTCGCAGTGAAACGGAGAGATCTTTTTCAGTATCAAAAGCGTTAGACTTGCTTCGGGGTTACAAGATTCATGATCATTGGTTATGAGGATTCACCATGGGGCAGGAATAGAGTAAAATGAAATATGGAAGAAAACAGATTGATCAGGCAATTAGCCTTCATTAAAGAGCTTGATAAGCTGAAATACATCGTTAGGAAGACTCGTCTCTTTGAAAGTGAGAGGCATGAAAATGATGCCGAACACAGCTGGCACCTTGCCATGATGGCTTTGATTTTGGTAGAGCACTCTAATGAGAGAGTTGATATGCTTAAGGTGTTGAAGATGTTGTTAATCCATGATATCGTAGAGATTGACGCAGGAGATACCTTTCTTTTTGATTCTACCAAAAACCACGTGAACACGGATGAAGAATTGGAAGCGGCAAATCGCATTTTTGGTTTACTGCCAAAAGAACAAAAGGAGGACTTCATGGCTATCTGGGAGGAATTTGAAGCTGGGGAAACAGCTGAT
>JBCDHA010000287.1:0-5471 GCA_038750705.1 Bacteroidota bacterium | reverse complement strand
CTCCTCTACTACCGGTTTAGGCTCCTCTTGCTGAACTTCAGGAACTACATCCGGACTGTCTTGTGTATTATCGACCGTTTCTATTACTTCCTCCACAGGTTCAGCAGCTTCTTCTACGGGTTCACTTGTTTCTTCTATCTCTTCCACCGCCTCCTCAGGCAATTCCTCAGGAGCCGCCTCTTCTTCGCTGGTGTTCTGGTTAGGCGGTGTTTCAGGTTGCACATCGCCAGTACCTACATCGCTCAGACCAAAGTTTAGCTCTATGCCGTATTCAGGCAGTGGCGGATCAGGCTCACGCCAGGCAAGTATGAAAAGGAAAAGAATTAAAAGCAATCCATGGATGCCCAGGGACATCAGCATACTTACCTTTTCATTTCTCTTTTCTTTTTCTTCTTTCATTATCCTATGTCCTCATTCCTGCTAGCGCAGGAATCGTGGTATTTCAGGAGATTCCCGCCTTCGCAGGAATGACATTCGGCCTTACTTCGACTTCACGGCTACTGAAACTTTAGCTTCAAGCGATGTAGCTATTCCAGCTACGTAAACCAAATGTTCAGAAGGCACCGTTTTATCTATATGAAGCGCAACTACCCCTTCATTTCCTACAAGCTTACTTCTAAGCTCACCCTCTAAAGATCCGCGGCTTACCTTCTTATCGTTAACGTAAAAATCGAGTTCCTCGGTTATCGTTACCGATACTTTCTGCATTTCTACAGTACTTGCCTTACTGGTTGGCAAATTAACGGGTAAGCCTGAAGGTGTAATAAAAGAGGAAGTCAACATGAAAAATATCAACAATAAAAACACAATGTCAGTCATAGACGACATACTGAACATGGGTTCTATTTTATGCTTGGTTTGAAGTCCCATTATCTTGGTTCCTGTAGTAAATCAATAAAATCAATCGAATTGTACTCCATTTTATGGATTACTTTCTGCACGCGGGTAACCAGGTAGTTATATCCTAAGTAAGCCAGAATTCCTACAAATAGCCCGGCCGCCGTAGTCACCATAGCCGTATATATACCTTCAGATAGCAGCTTGGGACTTACTGAACCTTCTTCTTGTGCTATGGAGATAAACGCCTGTATCATACCTATTACCGTTCCCAGAAACCCTAACATAGGCGCCGCTCCTGAAATTGTAGCCAACAAAGAAAGGTTTTTCTCCAACTTGAAAATCTCGATCTTGCCAACATTTTCGATGGAAACTTCAATGTTCTTTAACGGGCTGCCTATTCTGGTTACTCCCTTCTCTATCATTCTAGCTACCGGAGAATTGTGGTGTTGACAGGTGAGCTTTGCTCCGTTTACATCGCCTTTTTCCACCTGCTGACGAATTTGAGACATAAATTCATCCGGTGTTTTTGAAGCGCTGTTGATCGTTCTAACCCGCTCCACAAAAATGTATACCGCTACAATGGATAAAACTAAAATGGGTATCATCATAAAACCTCCCTGGAGGAGGAGGTCTATGATCCTGACAGAGTCAGTTGAGTTGGCTAGTACGTCTGTAGTATCCTGGACAGTCGTTATTTGTGTAAATATCATTTAATCATTTAGTATTTAATCACCCATACTCCGTCGCCATAGGTGGCCTTCATATCGTTTGCCGCACTTTGTGCTTCATCCCAGGTATCCAGGTTTTGCAATGTTACCCTGTAGAATTTCACATTCCCATAAGGTTCAATGATCTTGATACTTTCACCTGCTTCACTGAGGTCCTTAGCGTAATCCATAGCCAAATCACCGTCAACGGCACTGGCAACAACAACGTAGTAACGATTGGTTCTGGCAGAAATTGTCTCAATGGTTCCCGGTTCGGGTTCCGCAGTTTCTGCTGCTTCCTGAGCCGCTGCCTCTGCTGCCGCCTGTTCTTGTGCTATCCTATCGGCTTCGGCTTTAGCTGCGGCCCTATCTGCCTCAATTTTGTCCTGACGTTCTTTTTCAATTCTCGCCTTTTCTGCCAGTTCCCTTTCTGCCGGTAAATGAAAACCCCAATACCATGTAGCGCCAATAGCGATCACTACGAGAATAATGGCAACTATGACTATCCCGGTTTTATTACCTTCCGGCTTTGGTGGAGTATAACTTCCAGGAACATAGGTCGTCTCTTTCTCCTCAGAATTAGATGCATCATCATCTGCAGTATAAGCATAGGTCTCTTGTTCCTCTTCTTCTCCCAATGGCTCAGCATCCGTTTCAGCGGAAGCTTCTGTTTCTGACTCTTCTTCCTCTTCGTCGAGTGGTTTATAATCTACATCCGGTAAACCAAAGCTATCATTTGCTTCATTAATATCACCCTGGTTTTCTTCATTGATGTTTTCATCATCAAGGTCTTTCTTTTTAGCCATGTTAATTAGGTTATGGTTGTTTAAAAGCGGTTTATCCTACAAAAATAGTCTAATTTTCGAGCGGCACAAGTTAAGGTTTATTAGTTGAATGTTCTGAATTATAGGCTACTTTAACCCAAAAGTTTTAACACAAAATATTTAATTTAAAAGCTGTAAGTCGCACCAATCATAAATTGAAGCTCTCTTGATGGGTAGTTTAACAGCAATTCATACTGTTGCCCAAAAAGGTTGTTCAGGCGAATAAAGGTAGAGATCTGTTTCGAAATGAGGTATTCGGCTTTGAGGTTCACATCAAAAGCAGCGTCTAAATCTATGGCGTTTTCTGTTTCATTATCAAGTGCCTGAATTCCTCCTAATGCATATATCTCACCACCAAAAAGCAGCTTATCGTATAAATTGTAAGTAGAATTGAAGGTTATCTTATAATTGGGTTTATGCCAGGCCTCAGCAACATCATCCGGAGTATCGTAAGCAAATACGTCTGTTCTTAATCCCATCCTGAACTCGTCGTCCCTGTTAAAGCTAAGTTCACCGAACAAATTAAATATACCTGTATTATCCTCACTGTACTGAGTGATAAACCTGGTTTGATCCTCCGGGCTTGTCAGGTAGAAGTACATATTTTTATAATTCGCCGCACTCACTCCGGCGCCAAAACTTACTTTGCTGCTGAGCTTACCATCTATACCGCCGTAAAATTCAAAGGTCTTATCCTGATTATATGCCGGTGTGTTTGCCGCTAAGAATGGATTCTCAGTGGTAAGACTTCTCAAAGTATTTTTTTCAATATCTCCTCTAATACCGGCGTACACCTGAAAGTTATCAGTAAGATCATAAGACGCTCTGATGGCAGGGTAAAAATGCAACTCTTCAGAATCCCCAAGAGTATCATTTTCGTACACTGCATTAAATCCAGCGCTTATTCTAAAGCCTTCGTACTCAAAATTTAGTGCAGGACTGATGCGAAAAATATTTCTAGTATCAGCTTCAATGGAATCATCTTCCTGCGTAATCAGATCTAAATCACTAATAATATCAATACTTGTTCGATCTCCCAAATGATAGCTTGCGCTGAAATCAAGCTGCACCTCACTTTCTTTGGCATTGAAGTCGTCTGTGAGGTAATCAAATTTTAACCCGGCGTAGTACTGCAGCGCAGCAGACTTGTCAGTATTCTCAATTGAGCCATTTAAAAAGAAGTTATCGAACTTCTGTTCTTCTACTGAAAAAGGGACATCCGGGTCAAGTTCACCGTATCCATAGAAATTGTAATTACGACTTTTAAAGCCTACTATTCCGCTGGCGGTAAAGTTCTTGTTGAACAACTTACCAAATACATCGATATCAAACATTCCCGACCCGGAGTTATCATCGTCAACAGGGCCGTTTTGAAAGCTGAGATACTTGAGGTGTGCGCCGTACATATATTCTTTATTCCGCTTGCTGGCCAGATAGCCCTCAACGTACGGAGTTACATAATTTCCAAAACCCGCTTTAATATAGTTTCCATAGATTTTTGAAATGGGCTGACTCTTCATTTTAAGTGGGCGCACCCGAATATTCAAATCCGGAAGTTCGAAATTCATAGACTGGTAAAAGTACTCCAGCTTCTCCGTTCTGGGCTGAATGGTTAGTGGCGGAATTTTATCAAAGTTTCTATTGGCTTTGGGTAAATTGATTTGCCGGTCTTTGACGATTTCAACTTCGACATCTTCTATTTCACCGTCATTTTCCCAGTCCTCCTGAGCGTACAAAATAGAAGGAGCCACGACAAAAAACAGTAACGCGATACGTGAAAAAATGCTCATTTATAACGATAGATTTTATCTATTTAATTATTATAACTATTTAATTATCTGGTAGTTGATCTTCAATAACTAAAGTATCAGATTCAACTACTTCAGCCTGCTCTTGTTCAGCCTCCAAACGCTCTATTTCTGTCAACTTTTCCTGGGCAAGGTTTCTTATGTACTCCACAGGGAAGTTTTCAGTTACTGACTTCAACGTACCTTTAGCCTGGAAGTAGTCTTCTAAGGCCACATAGTTATCGGCCAGCAGAATATAGGATTTGCCTACCCAATCTTCATAAACATTGAAGTCATTATTAAGTGCAATGAGGGACTCTATCGACTCCCTATACTTCTTTTCCTGAAAGAAGATATACCCTAATAAATACTGGGCTTCCGCGCCATATTCATCCCGGGCAGTGTTTAGGGTATTTATAAATTCATCCTTGGCTGTTTCATAATCTCCTTTGCCGAAGGCTGCTTTTCCTAAGTAAAGTGAAGCTTTGTTTTGAGAACTTATATTGACATTACCGCGCTCAAGTATAACGTTAGCATAACGTTCAACCGAGTCGAACTTATTGAGTAAGTAGTAGGACTCCATAAGTCCGGCCCATGCGTTGTACTGCTCCTTCCTGGTAGCTGCCGCATCGCTTAGTTGATAGTAAAAGTATGTAGCGTTCTCATATCTGCCACTTCTGAATTCAATCTCCCCTATCCTGCTGATCACGCGGTTCAGTTGAACAAAACCGTTAACACTCATTAACTCATTATAAAAATCAAGTGCTTTGTCAAATTCTCGTAACCGGTAATAAGATTCGGCTATATAATACCTGGCCTCATCCACCTTAGCGTCATCAGGATACTGTTGGATATAATTTTGAAATCGTGTTATAGCCTTATTATAGTCCAGGTTGAAGTATTGATTTTTAGCACTCTCAAAATCAACGGCTTCCAAGCCTTTCTTATCCGGGTTGGCGCTTTTGTAATTGGCTACGATAGCGTCAAACTCGTTAGACCTTCCCTGCACATTTAACACTTCTTGGAGAGGTAGCAAGGCCTCGGAAGCAGCGGAATGGGTTGTAAACTTGGTAAGTACAGTCTGATAATCAGCTATCGCCTTATCGTATTCCTGTAAGTTGTAGTAGCTTGATGCTCTGCGCATATAACCGTAAGGTACGAACCTACTGCTAGGCTTTCTTACGATCAACTGTGTAAACCCGTCTACCGCTTCCTGATAGTTGCCTTTTTCCAGATACAGCTGCCCTTTTTGAAACAAGGCATCATCCATATAACGTGATTTTGGATAGTTCTTGATCAGATAGTTGTATTCG
>JBCDHA010000286.1:0-5475 GCA_038750705.1 Bacteroidota bacterium | reverse complement strand
TTTTATTGTTGCCGTATTGGCAATAGAAGTAATTTTTATGCTAAACCCGGCCCAACTCGGGTTTGCTTACCTTGGAATAATTTTCACAAAGCTGGGGGCCTTTATTGTTGTGTTTAAAGGAGTTCTATTCGATCAGGAAGCATTGCCAATGCCAACACGTTTATCTTTGGTCGTTCCACTGCTTATATACATTTTGCCGGAGGCTTTTTACTGCGCCAGAATGCTTAAAAAAGTAGATGCCAATTCGTAGCTCTTAAATCCCGAATAAAAGAAGTAAAACAACCAAGGTATTTTGCTATAAGTTATTAGCTTTGCGCCTGAATTCAAACGGAGATATGAATAGGACGGCAATTTCTGGCATTTTACTCGCATTTTTAATTGTTTTAGCGCCTGTAGTATTACTGGCATCTGATAGCCAGCCTTCAGGTGAAGGGAACCTGATTGACACTCCGGAAGAGATTAATGAGTATATAGTACATCATTTGCAGGATTCTCATGATTTCACCCTTTACACTGATGGGGAAACCGGGCATCACATCGGCTTTCCGTTGCCGGTAATTCTTTGGGATAATGGACTTAAAGTATTCAGCTCGTCCAGATTTCACCATGGAGAAACTGTTGCGGAGGCAGATGGAAATTATTATAGACTTTACCACAGCAAAATATATAAGACAAACGCTAACGGAGATTTAGACCTGGATGAGGCCGGACATCCACATAATGCAAGACCGCTGGATTTTTCAATAACCAAAAGTGTAGTGGGCATGCTAATAGCAGGTGTACTTCTTATTTGGGGATTTGGTTCTCTTGCAAAAAGCTATAAAAAAGGGCCTCTGCCTACTGGTTTTGGAAGAGTATTGGAGCCGCTCGTAATTTATGTGAGAGATGATATAGCCAAACCTAATATTGGAGAAAAGAAGTACAGAAAGTTTACCGGGTTTTTGCTCACGGCTTTTTTCTACATATGGGTATTAAATCTTATGGGTATGACTCCTTTGGGTTTCAATGTTACCGGCCAGATAGCTGTGACGGTGTGCCTGGCGGCATTCACTTTCTTTATCACTCAATTCAGTGGAAATAAAAGTTACTGGGGCCATATCTTCTGGATGCCGGGTATTCCGATACCCATGAAAATATTGCTGATACCTGTCGAAATTTTGGGCATGTTTACTAAGCCGTTCGCACTGCTGATCCGACTTTTTGCTAACATGACTGCGGGCCACTTTGTGGTGATGAGCCTGATAGCTTTGATGATTACAATGAAAGCACAATTTGGCGTGGTAGCATCGACGAGTATCGCGTTTTTACTGGCGTTTTTTATATCGCTTATAGAGCTTTTGGTAGCTTTTTTACAAGCCTATATATTCACTATGCTATCAGCCCTGTTTATTGGCATGGCAGTAGCAGATCATGATGATCATTAACTTGAAATTTTTGTTTAATTATTTATAAATCAAATCACATGTACAACTTAATTGGAGCAGGACTAATCGTAATTGGTGGAGGTATTGGACTTGGCCAGATCGGTGGTAAGGCAATGGAAGGTATTTCGCGTCAGCCTGAAGCTACTGGTAAAATTCAAACTGCCATGATTATTATTGCAGCACTTTTGGAAGGACTGGCTTTCGGTGCGTTGATCCTCGGAAAATAATTGTATCAGAATGCACCTTGTTTAGCGATAGGCTGCAAGGTGTGTTCTTATTAAACAAAAATAAAGCAATATACTATGGAGCAACTAATCAATGATTTTTCTCCGGGGCTGTTTTTCATGCAGATCCTGATTTTCGTACTGATACTTTTCTTGTTGATAAAATTTGCATGGCGTCCAATTTTAGAATCGCTGAAGGTCAGAGAGGAGTCCATACAGGATGCCTTAGATTCAGCGGAAAAGGCCAAGGAAGAAATGGCCGAGCTGCAAGCGGATAATAAAAAGCTTTTAAACGAAGCCAAGAAAGAGCGCGATCAAATTCTAAACGATGCCCGTGGTATTGCTAACACTATCAAAGACGAGGCCAAAGAAGATGCCACTAAACAGGCTGAGAAAATGATTGAAGATGCAAAAAAAGCCATTAATGCCGAAAAACAAGCCGCCCTGGCAGAGGTGAAGGCCCAGGTTGCTGAACTCTCTCTTCAAATTACTGAAAAAGTACTTCGAAAAGAATTGGAAGATAGTAAGGCACAGAAAGCGCTCATTGAAGATTTCATTAAAGACGTCAATTTAAGCTAAGCTATGTCAGAGTATAGAGTTGCTTCACGTTATGCGAAATCTCTGCTCTCATTAGCGGATGACAAGGGTGTTCTTGATAAAGTGCATGCTGACATGCAGCTTTTCTTAAATGTATGCTCTGAAAACAGAGAGTTTTTCTTGCTGCTTAAGAACCCGATTGTTAAGCATGAGAAGAAAAGGGCCATACTTCAAACCATATTTAAGGGTAAAGTAAATGATCTTACACTGGCCTTTTTTAAAATAATTACAAGAAAAAACAGGGAGTCTGTACTTCCGGAAATCGCTAAAGAGTTTGACCATCAGTATAACTTAAGTAAGGGAATAGAAGAGGCTACGGTAACCACCGCGGTGCCCTTAAGCAAAGAGTTAAAAGCGGAAATGGAGAAGCTTGTTAAGAAGATAAGCTCTAAGTCGAAGGTTGATCTTATTGAAATTGTAGATGAAGATCTAATAGGCGGCTACATTCTAAAAGTTGCCGACCGTCAGATTGATGACTCAATCAAAAGCAAATTGAAAGCACTTGAACTTAAGTTCAGTCAAAACCCATATATAAAAGAATTTTAAAAAACAGACATATGTCGAACGTTAGACCAGACGAAGTTTCAGCGATATTAAGAGAACAGCTATCAGGTGCCAAGACCGAGGCTGAATTAGAAGAAGTAGGAACTGTTCTTGAGGTAGGTGATGGGGTAGCCAGAATCTATGGGCTTTCTAAGGCTCAATCTGGTGAGCTCTTAGAGTTTGATAATGGATTAAGGGCGCTGGTTCTTAACCTTGAAGAAGATAACGTAGGAGCTGTACTTCTCGGCGATTCACAAGATATTCATGAAGGTGATACGGTAAAGCGCACCGGTAGAATTGCATCTATCAATGTGGGCGATGATATGACCGGAAGAGTAGTGGACACGCTTGGTAATCCGATTGACGGTAAGGGACCTATTGAAGGTGAAACTTATGAGATGCCGTTGGAACGCAAGGCACCGGGTGTAATCTTTCGCCAGCCGGTAAATGAACCTCTTCAAACCGGTATTAAAGCGATCGACTCGATGATCCCTATTGGCAGGGGCCAACGCGAACTTATCATTGGTGACCGTCAAACAGGTAAAACGGCTGTGGCCATTGATACTATCATTAACCAAAAAGAGTTTTATGACAGGGGTGAACCTGTTTATTGTATTTATGTAGCCGTGGGCCAGAAAGCATCGACGGTAGCCGGTGTTGTGGCTGCTCTTGAAAAGGCCGGAGCAATGGCCTACACCGTAATTGTATCGGCGTCGGCTGCTGATCCTGCACCTATGCAGTTCTTTGCACCGTTTACAGGAGCGTCCATAGGCGAGTACTTCAGAGATACGGGTCGTCCGGCTTTGGTTATTTATGATGATTTATCAAAACAGGCCGTGGCGTACCGTGAGGTATCACTACTTCTTAGAAGACCTCCGGGCCGCGAAGCATACCCGGGTGATGTATTCTACCTTCATTCAAGACTTTTAGAAAGAGCGGCAAAGATCAACGACAATGAGGATATTGCGAAGGACATGAATGACCTTCCGGACTCCCTAAAAGATAAAGTAAAGGGAGGGGGGTCTTTGACGGCACTTCCAATTATTGAAACGCAAGCGGGTGACGTAAGTGCGTATATTCCTACCAATGTAATCTCTATTACTGACGGTCAGATCTTCCTTGAAACCAACTTATTTAACTCCGGTATTCGCCCGGCGATTAACGTAGGTATATCAGTCTCAAGGGTGGGTGGTAATGCCCAGATCAAATCGATGAAAAAGGTGGCCGGTACCTTAAAGCTCGACCAGGCGCAATTTAGAGAATTAGAAGCTTTTGCGAAGTTTGGTTCCGATCTCGATGCAGCAACAAAGCTGACCATTGAAAGAGGTAGAAGAAACCTGGAAATACTTAAACAAGCCCAGTATTCACCGGTGCCTGTTGAAGAACAGGTGGCGATTATCTACGTTTCTACCAAAGGTATGATTGATAGTGTTCCCGCAGATAAAGTTCGTGCCTTTGAGCAGAATTTCCTGGATATTATGAAAGCCAAGCATAGAGATGCGTTGGATACATTAAGGGCAGGTAAGCTAGATGATAGTGTAATAGAAACACTCTCTTCCGTAGCCAAAGATCTTTCACAGGAATATTCAGCATAACTGTAAATAGCAAATGCCGAGTTTAAAGGAAGTAAAAAGTAGAATCCAGTCTGTAACATCCACACAGCAGATTACCAAGGCCATGAAAATGGTGGCGGCTGCAAAGTTGAGGCGCGCCCAGGATAATGTTACGCAAATGAGGCCATATGCTCAAAAGCTGGGCGCTTTGCTTCAGAATCTTTCCTTACAGAGTGATGGCGAGAGCGCGGGATATTCAGAAGTACGTCCTGTAAATAAAGTATTGATTATAGCGATTACTTCAGATAAAGGATTGTGCGGTGCATTTAATAGTAATGTTTTCAAGGCTACCAATAAGCATATTGAAGACAACTATGCCTCCGAAATGAGGACTGGTAATGTCACTATTCTTCCTTTAGGAAAAAAGGCATTGGACTACTTCACCAAGCGTAACTACAATGTAAAAGCAGACTTTTGGGAACAGTTTACCCCGGTAGATTTTAAAAAAAGTGCGGCAGCGGCTGAATTTGCCATGAAGGGTTTTTTGGCCGGTGATTTTGACAGAGTTGACCTCATCTATAATGAATTTAAGAATGTGGCTACCCAAATCATGATGACGGAACAGTTTCTACCTATACTGCCTTCTGAAGCAGCTTCTGCCTATGACGTGGATTATATCTATCAACCCTCTAAAGAAGAGATTGTAGAAGAGCTTATTCCAAAGTCTTTGAAAACCCAGGTGTTCAAGGCTGTCTTAGACTCTAACGCTGCTGAACATGGCGCGAGGATGACCGCCATGGAGCAAGCCACGGATAATGCTGCTGAGTTATTAAAAGAACTTAAATTGACGTATAACAGAACCCGGCAGGCAGCTATTACCAAGGAGATCCTGGAAATTGTGTCTGGGGCTGAGGCGCTGGGGTAAAGCGCTCTGGTAAAATAAGTAAGAGCTTTATAAATACGTCAATGTAAGTTGCTATCTCAGTATATTTAGGTATAATGCTCAAAAATAGTTGGTAATATTTCTGTAAGTATCTGATTAACAGAGTTATAGAGAAGGTTTGCAGAAAGGGGTTTCTGCAAACCTTCTTTGTTTATGAAAAAGTCAAAAAAAACGATGTTGGGCATGCGGTT
>JBCDHA010000285.1:0-5476 GCA_038750705.1 Bacteroidota bacterium | reverse complement strand
GCAAACGTTCTTGTAATTGGCGATACAGAAGGACTCGCTTTTTCAACCTCCGGAAATTTAAGCTTTAGCTCACGATACAGATGGGCTGGGGTGTGATAATATCCATTTACCTTACCATTGGAAAAAGATCTTTCATATATGGAAAAGAGTCTTCCCGTATTTTCATGATAATTATCTGTGACCAATTCATCAATAATCCATAAGAAAATCAGCAAACTACAAAATAAACCTAAAGCCAGACCAAGTATGTTAAGTCCGGAAAAGACTTTGTTTTTCATCATGCTCCGCCAGGAGATTTTAAGGTTGTGTCTAAGCATCCCATAATGATTTAATCGAACATCTCCACCCAGGCTTTTCATAAGCGTAGACCGCAAAAGCTTTAAGGTATCCCAGGCATACAGTCGTCTTGCTATTTTTACCGAATAGCGTTCTAAGTTGTCATGAAAACGTTCCTCCATGTCTCCTTCAATTTCCTCCAAGTAATCCTGGCGGCAAAACCAGCGGAGGAAGCGAAGGCAGCGTTTTGGTGGTGAGGGCTTATTCATTTCGTAATAGTTCAGCAGGATTTTGAGTAGTGGCCGTTCGCACTTGCCAGCCTACCGTAAGGACACCGATAAGTAATATTATTATGAAACCTGAAAGTGTTTCTATAAGTCCCATTTCAGCCTTGTAGAGGAATTTACTTAGTATCATATTATTTACTATGTAGAGCGAACCCGGTATAGCCATCACTGCCGCTAAAACAATCATTATCAAAAAACCTCGTGAAAGCAGCAACATCAAACTGTTAATTCCAGCCCCTAAGACTTTCCGAATACTGATTTCTTTCATACGACCTTCAGTCGTGTATACTGTCATTCCCAACAAACCAAGTGTGGAAATAGAAATAGCCAAAAGCGCGAGAAATGAAATAACCGAATAAGTGGTTTTACTGGCCGCATACGTACTGGCAATTTCGTCATCATAAAAAGTAGCTTGAAAAGGATGAACCGGATCAAGTTCTTTGTAAGCCTTTTCCAGTTTTGCCATGGTAGTCCATAAATGGTTACTCTCTACTTTCACCCCAAGTATTCCATTATTTGTTGCTCCCATTTTTACAAATGCAAAAGCCTTCGGGACTTCGGCATCCAAAGACATACTTATGAAATCTTTTACCACTCCTTGAATTTGCATTTTCTGTTCACCGAAATACCATATACTTTTTCCAATAGCTTCATATGGATCACCCAGATTCAGTTCTTTTAAAAATGTCTCATTTACAACCAAGGTATTTTGAACTTGCCCCTCCTTTAAATGATCTTGAAATCCCGTACCGGCTATTAATTCAAACTCGTGCATGTTCAAATAATTTTGACCTATATAATTGGTGGAAAACATTACCATATCACTTTTATCTTCGGAAAATGCTTCCCCCAATTCTGCGTTTCGCGTTCCCAACACTACAGAAGATCTTGAGGTGCCTAGCACTTCAGACATTTTTACATATTCGTTCTCCAAAAGGTCCATGTAGTCTCCTTGAATCTTAATGTTCACGATATTGTCCGTATCATACCCCAGGTCATAGTTCAGCAAATATTGATATTGCCCATGCACCATCATGGCAGACACAATAAGACCTATGGACAGCGCAAATTGAAAGGTGATCAGTGCTTGTCTGGTGTTAACTCCTGACAACAGTTTCATCTTACTGGCACCCTTGAAAAGCACCGTCGCCTTAAGTTTAGAAAGTGTCAAAGCCGGGAAAAAACCGGCAATAGTACCCACAAAAAGTGTGAACAGAAGATAGTAAACAAGATGAATCGGAGTCACATTCAGCGTGAATATAGTCGTGCCGTCTATCGACAGTTCTGGAAGGTTCAAAAAGCCTGGTTTAATCAAAAAGAATAGTCCCAGACCCAAGATCACGGCCATCGATGACAAAAGAACGGCCTCCAGTATGAATTGTGAGAATATCTGAAGTGATGTGCCTCCTATCACTTTTCTCACGCTGATCTCTTTAGAACGTCTCAAGGCCCTTGCCAGTGATAAATTAGTGTAGTTAAAACAGGCGCTTAACAGCACAATGATTGTAAGTCCAATCATCATGTCAATTCTTCGTTTTAAGAATGTGGGGCCTGGCGGAAATCCCGCACCTCCAATCACAAACTGTCCCATAGGTTCCAAAGCCAGTGTCATGGGGGCCTTTCTGGAATTATGATCAGCCAACATATCAGCTATCATAGATTCGACCTTTACTATATCAGCATCTTCCTGTAATACCAAATAGACATAACTGTCAGCATAATGTCCATGGTTTCCCTTGATGTTTCGCCTATGCTCTACCAGGCTATTTTCCATAGTAGCCATTGAAACCAACATCTCAAATGTAATGTGCGAGTTAGTTGGCGGATCTTCAACAATTCCTGTAATAATCCCTGTTTCAAAGTCGCTATTACCGTCTACTCCAACAGTTTTTCCAATGGGATCTGAATCGCGAAATAGTCTTTTTGCTGTGGATGCTGTTAAGATGATGGCACCTGGCGTTTTTAGTGCTGTTTTAGGGTTACCCTTTAAAAGTTTAAATGAGAAGACATCAAAGAATGATGCCGTTGCGTAATAACCGCTGGTCGGAATTGACTTTTCATCAGCTGTCAGTTCCGCACTGAGTTTTCTCCGTAATACGAGTACGTCTTCTACCTCTGGAATTCTATGCTCTATTTGATCTCCGATGTAGTGAGAAGCTGTAGCAAGGTAGGTCTCTTCACCATGAAATAAACCTTGCCTGGAAGTAGTTACCCTATACGTTCTGTCTTTCTTATCATGAAAGGCATCAAATGACTGTAGCTCAGAAAGCAGCACGATCATAAATATGCCGATAGACATACTTATGGCCAATCCAATGATATTGATACCCGAGAAAAGTGCATGACGTTTGATGTTACGGACCGAGGTTTTTAAATAGTTTTTAAACATACCATAATGATTTAATTGTATATCTCCACTTAGGCTTTTCACAAGCGTGGCGCGCAAAAGCTTTATGGTATCCCAGGCATACAGTCGTCTGGCTTTCTTCACTGAAAAGGCTTCCAGGTTATCTTGAAACCGTTCTTCCATGTCTCCCTCGATCTCTTCCAGGTATCGCTTTTTGATAAATAACCGGAGGAGCTTTAATGGCCATTTAGGTGGAACACTATGTTTATCAGATGGGCTCATCAGGTTTTACTTATTCCCAATTCTGGCATGGCATTCCATAGTTGTGCCCTTAACTCCTTCATTTCACGAAGCACCCGGTGAGCATAGGGTGTTGCCTTATAGATGCGTTTGCGCTTCCCTCCTCTCTTTTGGGTGGCTTCACCCCATTCCGAGACCAGAAACCCTTTTTCTTCCATTCTTTTCAATGCAGTTTGGATAGCCCCTACACTTAGACGTTCATTGAGCCTTGCTTCCAGATCACGTTGTATTTCCATACCGTAAGCCTCTTCCTGCAGTACGATTACGGTCATAAGTATGAGTTCCTGAAATTCTCCCAGCCGGCTTTTCTTCATTCTATTAAATGCTTGTTATAAATACTTCAATGAAGTAAATATAAACAGAAATTATTTTATTCCTAATTGAAGTAATAATTTTTAGATCTATAAGAGTGCATTTCAAATTGTCAAGTCTTCAATCAGATTGGTTATTTTATTTCAGTATGTCGTGAGTATCAATATCGAAAAATGGTAGCAACATTTTTAGGTCATCTCGCAGTGTAAACGGAGAGATCTTAGCCCCCAAGCAAGTGAACGCGTCCTTTCTTTGTGGCAAGGATGTCTCCACTACGACATGACTTATTAGCTAAAAGGCGATCGTGACAATTTCACAATCGATCAATAAAGAGTGACATTCATTATAATGGCATCGTTTAAGGATAGCTACTATCCACACGATAAATGTAGTTTTCAGGGCCCAATAACGAATTCCTGGCATAATTGAATTCAGACCAATACGCTGTAGCATAGTCATCGAAACCCGCAAACTCGGCAACCAGCCACTCGATCTCAACGGCTTTGGTATCCGCATAATCCTCCATCCCTCTACGCTCATCCACTAAGCCAATAAAACCCGTAGAAGATGTTTGATAGATCTTGGTCCAGCCCTGATCGGCTACTAACCGATAGCCCAAAACCTCCTCGTAGAACCTTTGCATTTTCAATATGTCTTTGTGGTACGTCCAGGTAATCGACCCGTAAAAATTGAGGTTGAGAATAGAAGTTGCGACTCGTGGCGCTCCTTCTAAGACCGCCATAAAGAGCTCATTTTCGGGATGTTGTTTGAATTGTTCAAATTCCAACAGGTACCCGCCCGGGTCAATAGCTACAAATCCATCATGCGGTCCACCTTCGCGCGGTTTGTAGGTATACTTAATAGGTACTTTGTTCTCCTCAACGTAAGCATACCACTCTGGCAGTTGATTTGTCAGAAAAGCTATTGCAGTAGATTTGGGTTGATCTTTTGGATGGGCGTCCGTTAAAGCATGCAAATGAATATAAGCATCTGAACTAATTTGGAATACCCCCGAATCCACCTGACCAAAACCGATAACACGACTGTAAAAATCAGTGGCTTCCGGCAGGTTTTCGTAATACAGGTGGGTGATCTGTTTTTCTACCCCGAAAGAGGCCAGACTCTGGTAGGTGGTATTCTTACTTAACAAATCGTTAATGCCTTGGGTACTGTAGCCCAGCAGTCTGCCAAATCGTCTGGCCAGTACCTCTTGCTCCTTTGAGTCATCTTCAACATTCTTCAAGTCGCTTTTCCATTGTTCGTATTGTTTGAGTCTGTCCCCCTTGTAAATGAGGACCACAGATTTGCCCTGAGTAACTTCAGCGGGAAAAAGCGCAGAAACTGGAAAGTCATCTTCCCTGTGTAGCTGTACATCATACTTTTCTGCAGTGCCGCTAAATTCCTTCCACAAGCCGTCAATCTCTTCAGGCGCCATTGGATAGTGGAGCGCTAAAGGTTTGGCGTCATTCGCCACCATTTCACAATAGACATCAAAGGCAATCAGCGGCTTATTACTCCTCTCAGTAACGCAGGACAGAAAAAAGACCGTGGGAATTAGTAAAGTGATGAATCTCCTCATGGTGAAAAGATATGATGAAATTCATCGGCCAACAAGTAGATGTTCCTAATATAAAGTTAATTCAAATGCGTTACGCGCTCCTTCAGGTAGAGGTTCTTCCTGAATTCACCGGGCTTTTTTTCATTCAACAACCTTAAGGAGCCTTTCGCCTTTATCAGCTCCTCGAAGTGCTCTTCCCTATTCTCAAATTGATCCTTATTGGTAAATGTGGTCATGAGTATAATGTGATAGGGTTGATCTTCAGTAAATTCTACCTCAAGGAGCTCGAAAGAATCAATATAGCCTTTCTTTACCGCCATCTCGCGCAACACCTTCCAATTATTTTGATAGTAAAAGAGCGCCTCTTCCCTATTATCATCCAATATTTGTACAAAT
>JBCDHA010000284.1:0-5488 GCA_038750705.1 Bacteroidota bacterium | reverse complement strand
TCAAATTGAATAGAGTCCAGTTCATTTTTAACCCTGGTGTGTTCATCTTGGGATACACAACCGGCCAAAACCATAAAAGCCATGACAAATGATGTTAAAAAAGTGTTTTTCATAGTTATCAATAGTTAATTCACACAAAATTATGCGGCCCCTGAAGTGGATAGAATACTTTCTCTACAAAACCGGTAAATCAACAGTTGAGTAGCGATTAAATCCTTTTAAGGGGGTTTTTACCTTTACATAAGGTCAAAGTATTTCTACATCCATTCGTACATAATTTATTAGAAAATTGATTTTTAAGAATCAGATATAAATTACTGGTTATCAAATATTTAAACCAATGATGACGATCACGTCTAAAAATGATTCAAAGGCATATTCACAACCTAATTTTTTATTCCGTGAAGGTAAGTTCAATTTTAGAGCCTGTATTTTTTAACAGTCCCACTTTTTGTTTAAGTCTTTCAGTTTTTTCAACACTTACCTCAAAAATTGCTTGACAGGAAGTTTCAAATTTTTGGTTAACAATCACCAATTGAAAATCATTTATAAGCCTCATCACGTCATTGGTAGCTTCATAAGCATAATCCAGTCGAACTTTGGTTGTAATAATTTCAGTTTTAATGCCGGCATTCTTAAGCGCTTCTGAAGCGGCCGTTCGATAAGCACTGACCAAGCCACTAACACCGAGCTTAGTTCCTCCAAAATACCTGACCACTACGACAAGAGTTTTCGTGAGGTTGTTAGCTTTGATCTGCCCCAAAATAGGGTCGCCGGCAGAATGATTCGGCTCACCGTCGTCATTGACCCGAAATTCACTCCCGTTATTACCAAGTATGTAAGCATAGCAGTGATGACGGGCGTCATAATATTGCTGTCGAATTTCGTCGAGTGCGTGCTTTACTGCATCCAAATCGGCTACCGGCAGGGCAATGCCTATGAATTTACTGCCTTTTTCTTTATAAAATCCTTCTGACCTATCAGCTATAGTCCTGAATTGTGTGATCATCAGGGCAATATTACATTAGTCTGCAACTATTTAGGGTTAAAATGCGTCTAAATGAGGCAACCTCAAGACGTATTTTCTGTCTTTTTAAAAAACTCAAATAAACTAAATGCCTTCATCATGCATACAATTAAAACACTTTTACTTGTACTACTTATCTCTTCAACTGCCTTAGCACAACGCTCTGAAACCAGAGACCTCGCAACGTTTGATGAAATATCGTTTGCTACTAGCGGAACCGTTTACCTCAAACAGGGAAATACTCAAAAAGTGGAGCTCAAGGGCGAAAGAGACGATTTAGACGAAATCAGAACTGAAGTAAGAGGGGGTAGACTGTTAATTAAAAATCGTTCTAACAGTTGGTTTAGTTGGAACAATAACAGCAAAATAGAGATCTATATCACAGTCAAAAACTTAAAAGGGTTAAGTGTTTCAGGCTCAGGAAGGGTATATGGAGAGTCAAAGTTCACCACGGATTATCTTGATCTCGGAGTGAGTGGATCCGGCAAAATGGAACTGGAAGCTAATGCCCGGGAGGTGGATATGTCTATATCCGGATCAGGAAGGATAACACTGGAAGGTGAGGGTCGAATAACAGAAATTTCAATCAGTGGTTCCGGAAAACTTGATGCTGAAGACTTTATAGCAGACGACCACACCATTCGTATTTCAGGCTCAGGCAGCTGTTATATTCATGCCGATGAGTCCATTGATGCCAGAATAAGTGGAAGTGGAAGTATACACTATAAGGGTGATGCCAGGAAAGTAAACAGTCGGAGCTCAGGAAGCGGTAAGGTCAGGCGTATTTAATAAATAGGGAATAAGGCTGTCAGCATTGACAGCCTTTATTTTTTAAATACCAGATATATAAACCCAAGAAAAGCCATTAGCCCGGCCCCTATAAAGGCGATGGGTAAGTTCTCCGCATTACCGGCATATATCTGACCTCCCAGAAGCGCCCCCGTCCCAATTCCGATCTCTAACGCCATAAATACGGTGGAAAACGCCCTTCCCCGGTACTTTTCAGGAGCAAGATCGGTAGCCCAAGCAAATATAGATGGACTTGAAAGGCCATACCCGGCGCCAAACATCAGAGCCCCGGCAAAAAGGTGAAATGGAGAGCTTGCTAGCCCAATATATACTGACCCGGCGGCGATTACCAACGTTGCCAGAAGCAACACTGCTCTTCTTCCAAGTCTGTCCGAAAAATACCCCCCTCCTATACGTGCCAAAAGTGAGGTGATCGTAAAATAGACAAAGAAAAGGCCTTTGTTATCTACGCCAAGCGCCTTGCTATGATCAGGAGCCAGGCTCACCGCCACGCCAAAGGAAAATGTAACCAGCAGCATAACCATAGTAGGTACTATTACTGTGGGTTCATAAATATCTCCCCAGTTAATTCTGAGCAAAGAGGGTGAAAAGCGTTGTTTATTTTCCAGCGTTTCTTTCATACCAAGTAAAACCAAAACGGAAGACACAGCCACACCGGCGCTCGTATAAAAAAGCGCTTCTATAGGAAAGTGTAGTACCATTTCGCCGCCTATGTAATTCCCAAAGCCCATGCCGGTCATCCCAAAGAAACTTAAAATACCCATGCCTTCGCCCCGCTTATTAGGTGGAATAATGTCCGCAACGTATGCCGATGTACCTGTAGGCTTAAACCCTGTGGAAAAACCATGAATAAACCTTACAAAAAGAAATGCATATATATTCAGAAAGAAGGGATAAAAGAGGGATACAATTGCAGTTACCGCCGCACCTACTACCATTACGGGTATCCTGCCCCATGTGTCTGTTAGCTTGCCACTAAACGGCCTTGAGATAAGAGCGGTAAGGGTAAAAAAAGTGATATGCAAGCCAATATATTTCTCACCGCCGAAAGATCGCATAAAGTCCGGTAATTCAGGGAGGACCATATTAAACGATCCAAAAAACAGGAAAGAGCTCAAAGAGAGCAGCCAGAACTGAAGTGTATATGTTTTTCCTTTTTGACTCATTTCTAAAAAAAGTAAACCCAATGTCTCACCGGGAGCCATTGGGCATTTTATATTACCGTTTAAGAGCAATTACCTTTCTTCGGCCTGCTCTTGATACCCTAATAAGAAGGCTTTGATATAATCATCTAAATCCCCATCTAAAACATTTTGAACATCCGTACGCTCTACACCGGTTCTGGCGTCCTTGATAAGCTTATACGGATGCAAAACGTAATTTCTTATCTGTGAACCGAAGTCGATCTTCATTTTACCCGCTTCTACTTTATCTCGTTCGGCATTACGCTTTTCCAACTCCAGCTGATACAAACGAGATTTTAGCATTTTCATAGCGCGCTCACGGTTTGCCAGTTGAGATCGCTCCACCTGACAAACAACCACAATGCCCGTTGGTTTATGCGTAAGCTGAACCTTTGTTTCCACCTTATTCACATTCTGTCCGCCAGCGCCACCCGAGCGTGAAGTCTGAAGCTCAACATCAGCCGGGTTAATGTCAATTTCAATGTCATCATCCACAACGGGTGACACGTAAATAGACGCAAACGAGGTGTGCCTCCTGCCCCCCGAATCAAAAGGTGAAATTCTTACCAACCGATGCACACCGATCTCTGACTTCAAATTTCCGTAAGCAAAGGGGCCATCAATTTCAAGTGTGGCAGATTTTATACCTGCAGTATCCCCTGCCTGGTAGTTGATTTGCTTTACGGAGTAGCCGTGACTTTCACCCCACATGATGTACATGCGGTTGAGCATATCTGACCAGTCCTGGCTTTCCGTTCCTCCTGCTCCCGGATTGATTTCAAGAATAGCTCCATACTGATCTTCCTCACCGCTGAGCATCTTCTTGAACTCTAACTCCTCTATGGCCTTAATGGTCTTTTCATATTCATGATCCAACTCACCTGAATCAACCTCCCCTGCCTCGTAAAACTCCTGAAGTGTTTCGAGGTCTTCCAGCAAAGATTGAACGTTAGAAAAGCTATCTGTCCATATTTTTTTCAGACGGATTCCCTTCAATACCTTTTCCGCTTCTTTCGGATCATCCCAGAATCCCGGTTGAGCGGTAACCAATTCTTCTTCTTGTACCTCTTCTACTTTCTTATCGTAGTCAAAGGTACCTCCTCAAGGCTTCTACTCGTGCCTTCAAGTCTTTCAACTCGTCTGTTGTCATATAGCATTTGTTTTTCGCAAATCTAGTTTATTCAATGAGCTAATCAGTCATTATTACGAAAATCAACGATCTCCATTTTATGTTTTCTTTTCCTGAATTTCCAACGCTTCTTTTGAATGAGCTTTAGGGCGATTCCCGAAGAGGTAAGCGCCGCACCAATAAGTGCCGTGTTACTATCAATACCAAATGATTCGTCATTGACTACCGTTTGATTAAACTGATCAATAGCTACAAAGGCAAGCCCACTTATCAAAAGTTTTCCCGGCCCGCTTCTGAAGCTAAAAATGGTAAAGTTCTTACTGGCCACGTCTATTTCAGCTATTTCATCCAGCTTAATTCTATAGTAATGAAATCTGATATCATCTTTACCAAAGCCCTGAATAAGTGCCTTTGTGAAAAAACGTTCCCCTTTTAACTTAAATCGCATTTCATCTCCTTCTTGAAAAATGATGCTATACGGACGATTTTTCTTTTTTAGAATTAGATATTTTTCTTGAGCGTAACCGGTCAGGGAAATAATAATCAGGAAAGTGGTCAATCTGACGATCACAATGGGATAAAACGGAGAAAGTAGCTAAAAAGATGCTTAGCTACCCTGAACATAGAAATCTGTAGTTGATAATCGATATTTTCCAACTTTAAGCCTGAATCTTTTTTTCTTTAACAACCAGATAATCAGGCCTGCGCTTACAAGACTACCACTGATGATAAGTGTCTCACTACTTGGGCCAAGCCCCTCATCCTGAACAAAGAGCTGATTTACCTGATCGATAGCCAGAAAGAAAATCCCAGCTGTAACAGCCGCTCCGGATACTAGATCGAGGCCATAACTATCTCTTTTAAGAAGTTTAACTACTTTGATATCGCGAATAGCTACATCTGACAGACGAAATCTAATAGTACTGTCTGTAACTCCGGTAATCATCTGATCGGTGTAAAAGTCGTCTCCTTGAAGTTTAAAACGTATTCGATCCCCTGCTGAATAGGTGTGTATGACTTTATTTCGCTTTTTCAGCTGTAAATAATACTGCGCCGATGCCGTATACGACATGAGCGAACAAAAAATGTAGATAGTGCAAAGGCGATTCATAAAAAGAAGGGGCTGTCTCAAAAGGTAGAAAACCAACATTTCAAGTCATTCTGATGAAGGAAGCATCTCAACCAAGCCTTTTAAACCGTCACTTAAGCTTAGTACACCTCTTCGCAAACACAGGACGACCTACCTTTTGAGACATCCCCTTTCATATCATACTTTATGAATCCAACCGAATTTATCTTCTATTCGGCCGTATTTAATGTCGTCTAATTCCTTTAATA
>JBCDHA010000283.1:0-5492 GCA_038750705.1 Bacteroidota bacterium | reverse complement strand
TACGGGTCGGATCATGTTGTAAGATTACACCATCTAACTCTGCCGAAATAATGTATTCTGATCCGCAAGGGCCACTCGGATTACGAAGAGAAGATTGCCCCTCAAGAATGATAATATCTGGATTCTCATTTTTCCAACAATTTAAAATGGCATGTTCAAGCTCGCCTGAAATGAAATCGTTTGGTGTAGAATCGAAAATAAAGCCATATTTTGTGCCTTGCAGCCAGCCGGTCTGACCTGTATAGATCATATGAGCATTATACCCTGCGGCTCGCAAGTTGTTGACCAGGAATTTGCTCGTTGTTCTTTTTCCTAAAGCACAATCAGTGCCGAGAACGGCTATCTTTGGACAGGTGACTTTCTTAATTTTTCCACTCCAGAAATGTAGATTACTGAATGGTTTAGATTTCCTTATGTCATAAATGGTAGCATTTGAGGTCTTCAATACTTCAGCAAAGTCTTCAATATCGGACAAAGTCTCATGAAGGCCGTTTACTATACTGATGCCAAGTTCCAGAGCATGTTTGATTAATGGATACAACTCTTGGGCTAGCACTCCTCCTTTAGTGGCCATCCCAATGATGGCGAATTCGGGAGTAAGGCCTATTGTGTCAATGAGTTGATCCAATTGTGCAGTAACCGGAATATCTCTGAATTTGCCATCCAATATTTCTCCTGCGTCCTTTCCATCAGATACATGATCTATCACACCAACAATTTCAAATCGATCAGATTGCCTGATAAGGCCATGGGCCGTCTTGGCATGAATATCGTTTAGGAGCCCTCCTGTAATTATACAGGCACTTCCGGATATTGAATTACTTATCATACTCAATCTTGAATTCGTCCAGGTTAGGTTGAAAAGTCCGAGTCCTGCTCAGTTCGTAGTCATGAAGGACCTGACCTAAATTTTGCATAAATGGAAAGCCGATTTCGTCATATTCGTAATTACCATCATTATAGGTCTCATTGTTATTGACATGAATAACGGCTGAGAGTAGGAATTCAACATTATGATCAAAATCGATTATGTAGGCATTATCAATAAGGTAGCCATAGGCCTGGCCTATCTTATTGAAGATACGGATGGTATTGGGGATCTTTTTGGACTCACCAAAAAGCAGAAATTTCGAGTACGCGTCATAATATTATTCTTCATTATATTCAGGATATAATGTTTCCCTAGGCAATTGCGACATATACTGTAATACAAAGTCTCTATTATCTGAAGAAAGGATAACTCCTTTTGTGGTTTCCGGAAATATCACTGATCTTAACATCATCTGCATTTCTTTTAAGGGCATGAAGTTTTTATAGGTAAAGTCGAACGGCGCTTTAATTAGTTGCCCAGCGTTATCAACATAGGCCTTGCCCTTTAGTATTTTTTCATCAGGTTGGTAGTTCAAAGCGCTTTTGACAAGCGGCTGTTCATAAATAACGGAATCACCATTAAAAAAACGAACTGGGTTAGTGTGTTGATTTTCTTCTGCAGATAGCGGTATTGACAAACGATGGATAAGACGGGTAGATGTGTAGCCCTTAGCACGTAGTTTTCTATTTATTTCTTCTTGTCCAATGAACTCATACAGGCGATTGTAAGCATCATTATCACTAACTATAAATATCTTCTTTATGTAATGAGCAATATTGGGGAGCCCATTTTCTGAAGTTGAATCGTTCATTGCAGCACTTTGACTATGGTAGGCACTGTCAGTTAGAAAAGTAGTATTACGATCTAACCCTTTAATGTTTAGATTTTGCAGTTTCTCAAGTGCAAGGAAAGCTACAGGCATTTTTACCGTGCTTGCCGGGTAAAAGTACCTCTCAGGATCCACATTGAAATAAAAGGATTTAAAAGACGGGTTATTAGCGCTGTCCCTATTAATTTGAGTGTAAATAATCTGGACTTCATGTTTTTTCAGATTGTCCAATATTATACCGAAGGATTCTTTATCGTTTCGAAGTAGGTGGTCTATTAAATTTTTATTATCACCAGTTTTGGAGTCGCATGAAAATACCAAGGAGATAGAAATAAAAGCCTTGAATATAAAGAATTTTGACCGATTCATAACTCAATTTAGCCAAAGCTATTGAGCTAAACCAGTGCCTAAAACAGTCTTAACTGAGTGAGTTGTGCAAAAAAGTGAGGGACTACCTGGGGGATGGTGATAATGGTAAAAACAATTCCAAAAATACCTCCATATAGGTGTGCATCATGATTTACATTATCGATTTGTTTTTTACCCATGTAGTAAGAGTAAATTATATATAATGCTGCCCAAACTACTCCTGGCAAACCTATCAGTCCATAAAGGTAAAGCTTACTTGAAGGGTCAAATAGAATATAGCTAAAAAGAATGGAAGAAACACCGCCCGAAGCCCCCAGGGCATTATAATGCGGTACGTCTTTATACTTTAAAAAAGTAGGTATGTCCGAGATAATGATTCCTAAGATATACAGACCTGCAAACAGAACTTTACCAATAACTCCATAGGCGCTCGTAAAAACGGCTTCTACTTGTTCACCAAACATATAGAGCACCAGCATATTAAAAAGTAAGTGGATAAAACCGCCATGTAGGAGCCCGGAACTCAAAAACCGGTAGTACTGCTTATTATGCTTCACAGCATACGGGTTAAAGATCCAGCGATTAGTAAGCGCCGGGTCATTCCAGGCCTTGATACTTATCGCTACTGTGATAGCGATGAAAATGAGTGTTAAGGACATTAAATGTGAATAGGTCTATTCTCAGTAGCTGCCAAGCAGGCCTCTTTTACCGCTTCCATATAGGTGGGATGCGCATGTGACATTCGGGATACATCTTCCGCAGATGCCCTGTATTCCATGGCAGTTACACCTGCGGCTATCATATCTGCTGCTCTTGCACCTACGATATGAACGCCTAAAATTTCATCTGTCGCCTCATCGGCAAGAATTTTAACCGTTCCTTCAATATCCATGCTGGCCCTGGCGCGCCCAAGTGCCTTAAAAGGAAAGGAACCTGACTTATATTTTTTACCAGTATCCTTGAGTTCTTCTTCTGTATAACCGACACTCGCTACTTCCGGCCAGGTATATACGACTCCGGGTATTAATTTATAGTTTATGTGAGGCTTTTGACCTGCTAGTTGTTCAGCAACAAGAGTGCCTTCTTCTTCCGCTTTATGGGCCAGCATTGCACCTTTTACCACATCGCCTATGGCATAAATGCTATCTACAGAAGTTTTAAGGTGCTCATCTGTTTCTATTCGACCCCGATCATCTGTTTTAATACCAACATTTTCCAACCCCAGGCCTTCAGTATACGGTTTTCTACCAATGGCCATTAAACAATAGTCACCCTTTAATTCTACTACGTTTCCTTTTTTGTCTTCGGCCGTAACGGTCACTTGTTTTGCGGTACTTTTAACACCGGTCACTTTATGGCTTATTTTGAAATCAATACCAATTTTCTTCGTAGCGCGCATCAGTTCCTTACCCATACTACTGTCCATAGTAGGGATGATCTTATCCATGTATTCAACCACAGTTACTTTTGAGCCTATCCTGGCGTACACTGACCCTAGTTCCATGCCGATCACTCCACCGCCAATTACTATGAGGTGCTTGGGTACTTCTTTGAGCGTCAGCGCTTCTGTACTGCTGATAATCCGCTTTTTGTCAATTTTAGCAAAAGGCAAGTCAGCAGGCTTGGAGCCTGTAGCAATAATTACCTTGTCAGTCTTTATTTCAATGGCGTCACCTTTGGCGGGGGTAATTTTTATTGTATTCTTATCAATGAAAGAGCCCATGCCAGTGTGAACATCAATCTTATTCTTCTTCATTAGATAATCCACTCCATCACAAGTCTGCCTTACCACCTTAGCCTTCCTTTGGATCATCTGTTTGAAGTTCACCTTTGGTGCATTGATGTCTATTCCATGCTCCTTAAAATGATTAGCAGCATTGTAAAAATGCTCAGATGAATCAAGCAGTGCCTTGGAAGGAATACACCCTACATTCAGACATGTACCTCCTAAAGTATCATACTTTTCTATGATGGCAGTTTTGAAGCCTAGCTGTGCACATCGTATAGCAGCTACATAACCACCCGGCCCGGAACCGATTACTGTTACATCGTATTGCATAAGTTCATTTTATTTTATATCCGAAAGTTAATGAAAAGCTAAAAGTAACAGACTCGTTATCTGCGCTATCCCCAAATAAATTCACGATGCCACTACCTGGAACATAGTAAACCGGATAATGGGGCTGATCATATTCAGTTGCTATGTAAGATAATTCCAAACCTGCTGTAAACATCCATTTTTTTGTTAACGTAGTTCTGACTGAAGTAGTGTAAGAGAACATCAATAGGCGATTGCTTTGTGTTAGCTCAGCTTGATAATCGTCGAAATAATTACCTTCAAATGTAACAGAGCCTTCTTCGTCGAAATCACTAACTCCCATACCAAAGCCTACATACAAGCCATCAACATAGTTCGTTGATCCGAATGAAGCAAGTCTTAATGAAGCGCTCATTTTAGTGAAGTATCCAATATTTGAATAAAGCATTTCCTGATAGATTTCACTATCAATATTTACCCATCCAACTAACAAAGTTGCACTAAATCCGGGGCGGTAGATAGTAACATTTGGGGCAAAATATATGCTTCCCTCTGTTACCCATGCAAATGCTTTACCCACTTCCAAATTTGCATATACGGCAGTTTTATCCTGCTCTTGCCCTAGTAAAATATGCTGATAAAAAAGTAAGATGATGACCAGTGCTTTTTTCATTGTATGCGGATGGTTCCATCTTCTAGAATTAAAGATGCGAAGGTGGTTGAATTACCTATTGATAGTTCATTGACCTCTCCAGTAAAACCGCATCTTTTAGACTCAAGTGTGACGTCAAAGTTATAATTGATTTCAAGTGTATCTGTTCTTTGGTCTCCTCTGAAGATATACACGCTTTCTGTGTTATTCATATTCACAGGAAGAATGTAAACCAACTGCGAAGTATTTGAATAGATCACATCTAAATCTTGTTTAATGGCATAAACTTCTATAAAAGTACGAGTATTTTCAAAAACAACAGAGAGTTCAGGCTCTGATTTAAACGCGCAATCATCCCACGTACATCCAGATAGGCTTATCAGTTTCACCAGTATAATTGGAGCTAGTAGTACTGACCAATATGATTGGAGTTTTTTCAAGATTCATTAAGCTAAACCCCCAGCATTAACCTTGCAGGATCTTCCAACAACTCCTTAACTCGATACAAAAAGCTTACACTTTCACGCCCGTCTATAATTCTATGATCATAAGACAGAGCCACATACATGATAGGTCTTACTACCACTTCCCTATTTTCGACCACCGGCCGCTCTACTATATTGTGCATACCCAGAATAGCTGATTGTGGCGCATTAATGATTGGAGTGGAAAGCATCGAGCCAAAAATACCTCCATTGGTAATAGTAAATGTTCCACCAGTCATTTCTTCAAT
>JBCDHA010000282.1:0-5498 GCA_038750705.1 Bacteroidota bacterium | reverse complement strand
GACTCAGGATATTGGTACGGCTATTCTTCGCTTTCGGGATTTTCCTAAAATAGCCCGTCAGGTATATACCGTAGGTAATGAACAGGAATATCACTTCAAAGTACTATTTCTCATCCTTGAAAAACTGGGCTACGCATGGGCAAAAGAGTGCTATCACCTTTCTTACGGCATGGTAGATCTGCCAAGTGGAAAAATGAAATCACGAGAGGGTACGGTAGTAGATGCCGATGATCTGATGCGGGAAATGTTGGGCACGGCTGAAGAACATACTAAAGAACTTGGAAAAATTGAAGGTTTTACAAAAGAACAGGCTCAAGAATTGTATTACAATCTAGGTCTTGGCGCTTTAAAATATTTCTTACTTAAGGTTGATCCCAAAAAGAGAATGTTATTTGATCCTAATGAGTCCATCCAGTTCCAGGGACACACAGGGCCGTTCATACAATATACACACGCTAGAATATCTGCTATTTTGAGAAAAGCCAGTCAGGTTGGCTATGATAAACTTGGTGATTCTTTGTTAAACTTAGAAAGCCTTGAGCCTGTTGAGATCAGTGTGTTAATGCTCTTAGCCAATTTTAAGAACAAAATCACCGAGGCGGCTGACACTTATTCTCCGGATGTAATTGCGCAGTATGCATACGATGTAGCTAAAGAATACAACCGGTTCTATCAGGAAGTATCTATTTTCAATGAAGAAAATTCCGTTAAGCTAAAATTCCGAATTGCTTTTTCTCGTCTTACAGCTCAAACGATTAAACAGGCCATGGGGCTCTTGGGTATAAACGTACCTGATAGAATGTAAAACTATTTCTTCTTCCTGAATGAAAAAGACACGCTCGTTTGACGGAGTACGCCGTTAAGATCGTAGATCTGTGTACTCTCAAACTCGCGATTCATAAATAGAAATTTACTTGTAGTAGATGTACCCATCCAATTGCCCGTAACATCGGTTGAATTGAGCAGGCTTTCATTTGGAAAAACGCTAAGATGCTGCTCTTCTGGCACCTGAATGAATTGGTTAAAGTTATCGACGAAAACATATTCTCTCGGAAGTGGATTTTCCAGCTCACTATAAAAACTCAATGACGCATAGTTGGTTATAGTCTTTGAACTTTCATTGTTTTGTGCAACCAAAGAACCTGCTAGCAGACAAAAGTACATGGTGAGAAGATTTTTCATAGTGCTGGTGTTTACTCCCTTAAACACATTTAACTTAACTAAGTTTCGTGATTTATGCTAATGGTTTGGATTACAGCTTTTCGGTTAAGAACGCTGCCCCTTGCGCTGGCGAGCATTGGTATGGGGGCTTTTTTGGCGGCTGCTGACGGCTTCTTTTCATGGCCTATTTTTCTCTGGTGTGCGCTAACTACGGTTAGTTTGCAAATTTTGTCCAACCTTGCCAATGACTATGGTGATACTATCAACGGTGCGGATAGTGAAAAGCGTAGCGGACCCTCAAGGACGGTTCAGGCGGGTTTAATATCATTAGCGGCTATGCGTAAGGCCATCGCTGTTTTTATAGTACTTACGCTCATAAGTGGAATACATCTTTTATACCTGGCTTTTGGGTTACAGTGGAAGGCTTTTTTGTTCTTTTTCGGTGTTGGGGTCGCGGCTATTCTTGCGGCGATAGCTTACACTGCCGGAAGAAAGCCTTACGGATATATGGGTCTTGGAGATCTTTCCGTGCTTGTCTTTTTCGGATTCGTTGCGGTTTTAGGCTCCTATTATCTATTTGCCGGCTCGGTACGCTTAGATCTTGTGCTTCCGGCTATAAGTATCGGCCTGTTTTCTACAGGAGTACTTAATGTAAATAACATTAGAGATATAGAAAGTGATATGGCCGCAGGGAAATTCTCTATTCCTGTACGAATTGGTAGATCTGGAGCGGTTAAATATCATTGGTTGATACTCAGTTCAGGAGTACTTGCCGCACTGGTGTATGTGATTTACAATTATCAGGCGCCACAGCAGTTTCTTTTTCTTTTGGTGATCCCACTTTTAGTTAAAAATGCCAAGGCGGTAAAGCATAAAACTGAAGCTGGTGAACTTGATCCTTTTTTGAGGCAGTTGGCATTTACCTCACTGCTTTTCGTGCTGTTGTTCGGGCTTGGGCAGTTAATCTAAGAAGCTGGCAGATCACTTGCCAGGCTGATATAAAACTCTTTTTTAAACACGCGAAACTCCTGGCGAAATGAATTGATGTGGCCACTGACATTCGCGTGTTCGGATCCATAGGAATCGTAGTAGGTGTATTGTCCGCTTATCATATGTGCAAGCTTGGATTCATGTTCAGCCAATACTTTAGTGAAATGCACAATAAGCTTTTCCTGATAATACTTGACTTGATCCATGAGTTGGTTCAGTGTTGTGAGCGAGCGCTCGTCTGTGTTTGATTCTATTTTTTCTGAAAGAATCCGCTTGAAGAATACTAATTCATCAGACCAAAATTGAATGTCAGAGATCCACTGCTTGGTTTCGTAGTGTGACTTTTCAAGATGCTGACTTTTTGTTAGTTCCATGACTATCGTTTTACTGTGTTTTGCTATCTCAAAGATCGTCGAGGGCCTCATTTTGCCTTATGAGGCTAGTCATTTGCTCTGCTGATTCAGATCATCAGCATCCCTGGCGGTAGTCCATAAATTGCTTGTGTTATCAGTATTAAATCCTAATTTTAGATAAATTGAAAATTGTACAAACTATGAAAAAAATACTCGTTCCTACTGATTTTTCTGAGCATGCTGTATACGCTGTTGACTTTGCTGCGCAACTCACAAAGAAGATGGAAGCGGAGTTAATATTACTCCATGTGGTGGAGGATTCCAGTGTCAATTCTGTGCGCTACACAGGAGAGGTCGAACTTCCGGATATGCAAGACAGACTCTTCATCCTTAAGCTCATTGAAAAGGCTACAGCAGATTTGCAGGGCACTGTTCAAAGATATAGTGAGATTCCTATTAAACAGGAGATTAGAATAGGTAACCCTTATCATAGCATCCGTGAAATTATTACAGAACACAATGTTGATCTTGTGGTAATGGGTACCCATGGCACGAATAATTTCACTGAGTCACTCGTAGGCTCCAATGCTGAAAAGGTAGTTCGCCATGCAGAATGCCCGGTTATAACACTTAGGCAGCATGTTGAAAATGTGGACTTTAATAACATTGCGTTTGCCACGGGACTTAACGATGAGGATGAAACCTGCATGATTGTGGTACGAAATTTTCAGACCTTCTTTAACGCCAAGATCCATGTGGTTCGCGTCAACACCCCGAATAACTTTGAAGCAGATCGTATTTCCCTACCTGCGTTAAAGGAATATGCAGAGAAATGTGGATTTGAAAATTATGACACACATGTTTATAACGATGTTTCAGAGGAGGAAGGTATCATACACTTTGCCGATATGATCAATGCAGATATGATTGCTATGGCTACTCATGGCCGTACCGGTTTTGCGCACCTGCTCACGGGAAGTATTGCAGAAGATGTGGTTAACCATGCCCAGCGTCCGGTACTCACCTATATTCTAAACAAGTAATTTGATGCGCGTTTTTTTGCTGTGCACTCTGATGGCCTTGGCCTATGTAACTATGGCCCAGGATATGGATCTAAAATCCTTGAAGTTAGCGCTGGCGCAGCGAGCTGTGGTGGTGGCGGAGAACGGCCCTGGTGTGGAATATGAGTTAGACGGAGTCCAGATTTATCTGATTACCGATGAAAGTGCCAACAGGATGCGGTTGATGGCAGGGATTATGGAAGAGAGCAAGGTGAAAGCTGAGGAACTGAAAAAAATGATGGAAGCTAATTTTGATCGCGCACTGGATGCAAAGTATGCCCTTTCTAATGGCGTTCTTTGGTCAGTTTATGTACATCCGCTGAAGGAACTACAAAAGGAACAGCTTATTGATGCTCTATACCAGGTTAAGAACCTTGTGAATAACTATGGCACTACATACAACAGCACCGATTTTATCTTTGGGGCGGATAATTAGTGGGGTGTTTTGTTCATAAATTTACCAATGAGTCGTCTGACCACAAGTCGAAAGCCGTTCAAGACTTTTATAAATGGAATAAAGTGGTCTGACGACTTAGCTGGCCATATTAAAATCAGAAAATAACAGAGCGCCATCTATGAGCAATAGAAACTTTGTTATTTACAAATCTTCCGCAGGATCAGGAAAAACCTACACGCTCACCCGTGAGTACTTAAAACTCGCTTTTACCAGAGAAAATTATTACAAGCATATTCTTGCCGTCACCTTTACCAATAAGGCGATGCAGGAAATGAAAAATCGCATCATTCAAAAACTGGATGAGTTTGGGCAAGGCAGGTTTGATACTATGGCAAAAGATCTTATGGGCCATTTGAATCTGGAAGCCAAAGAATTTCAGCAAAGAAGTGCTGCCCTGCTGTCCAGGATCCTGCATGGCTATTCACACTTTTTCATTAGCACTATCGATAGCTTCTTCCAGAAAGTGATTCGTAGCTTCAGCCGGGAATTAGGGCTTGCGGGGAGTTATAGGTTGGAGTTGGATTACGACCTTATTCTTATCCAGATCGTTAACGACCTGCTCCTGGAAGTTGAAACGAATAAGAACCTGAGAAAATGGCTCATAGCCTTTACCATGGAGCGATTAGGGGAGGGTAGGAGTTGGGACGTACAGAAGGAACTCCGATCTTTTGCTCGTGAGCTATTTCGTGAGGAGCTTCAGGACCTGGAGCTTGACAGGAAACTGAAAAGTGAGGTTGGCATACTCGACTTTTTGAAGCATCTGGATGTGGTGATCCGATCTTTTGAGAGTGAGATGAAGACATTAGGCAAAACAGGCCACGAGATCTTGGAGAAGTATGGACTCACTGCTGATGACTTTACACAGAAAAAACGGGGAGTAGCCGCTCATCTGGATAAGGTAATTTCGGGTAAGGATTACAAACCCAATAATTATGTCTTTCAGGCGCTGAATGAAGACAAATGGTTTCCGGTCAAATCTATAAAGTCAAGTGTTATAGTTTCAGCGCTGGAAAATGGTTTAAAAGACACGATCAAACAAGCCGTCTCACTGTATGAAGATGGTTATGTGAAGTATGCCACAGCGAAGGCCATTCGCAAATTTATATATGGTTACGGGTTGCTTTCAGACCTTTCCCGGAAACTGCAGGAGTACAAGGCAGAGCATGATGTCATGCTCATTTCCGATGCCACCCGGTTTTTAAGGGAATTGGTTCAGGATACCGATGCACCGTTTGTCTATGAGAAAGTAGGATCTTTTTTTAATCATTATCTCATTGATGAATTTCAGGACACTTCAGCTTTTCAATGGCAAAGTTTTCGGCCTTTGATAGAAAACAGCATGGCCGAGGGGAAGCAAAACCTGCTGGTGGGTGACGTAAAACAAAGCATTTACCGATGGCGCGGTGGGGACTTGGAACTTTTACAGTACCGGGTTCAGAAACAGTTTGGCGATCATCAAACGGAAGCGCTCCGGTT
>JBCDHA010000281.1:0-5505 GCA_038750705.1 Bacteroidota bacterium | reverse complement strand
ATGGAGTCACTGGCTTGCTCGAATATTCAATGGGAAGGTTAACCATTTTGGTGAGTTTTATCTAACGCTAAAATCACTCTCTATTACCAAGAAAACAACTCTTTTCAACCCTCCGTCAAATCCTATTGCATAATTAAGGTTTAACTTTTGTTGTGTACTGTGTACTGTGTAATGAGTAACTATGCGTCTTACCGTAGCCTCAAATTATTACAACCTTACTTCCCGGAAGTACCTCCGCTAATTCCGGGGAAGGCCCCAGGTTTCTCTCCATAAAGTCATTCAATTCATCGCGTGTTTCTGATGATAATAGATGCTGGATCTGCTCAAGCGTTTGCCCACTGACCATGTAAGGCATCTGGCTGAGGTTTAAAGAGTTGCCGTTGCATTGTGCGAAAATCTGATACTCGGTAACCTCAGATGCAGGAGCTTCACTTACCAGGCAGTTGTTTATCCAGGCTAACGCATCGTCAGGATTTGAATTCATAATCTGCATACGCTTATTGAAATCAATATTTTCCAGAAAGTATTGTTCTATCGATGCCATGGATTTCTTAGATATCGCCTTTCGTACAGTATCAGCACAACTTGCGCAGATGGCGTATTCAAAAATTACCTCCTTAGCCGAGTAACCATCATATTGTTTAATGGCTTTTTCTATAAAATACTCCGTTCCACGCTCGAGCAGATACCGGTCGCATTCTATGCATCTTTCAAAAGGAAGTCCTGAAGAGTAGGAATAAAACTCTTTTGGAATATCAACTAAACGATTCATTTCCGACATATTCAAAACTACTTAAAGACTACCGAAAAAGTGACCTTGCGGAAACCTTCATTGATCGATGTTGTCCTTTTTAAACATAACGAAAACGATTAACCTATGAATTTATATTCCCTTGCGCGTACAACCTTTTCATTTTTTGGTCTTTTTCTGGTTCTCTTCATTTCCGGTTGTTATTTCGATTTTGATGATGATGACGACAACTGCGTAGAAGGCAGAGGAATTTTAGTGACAGATGTTTTTGAGTTCAGCGAGTTTAGTAGAATATCAAATTCCCTCAATGCACAGATAAGAATTACCACTGGCAGATCAAATCATAGTGTGACGGTCACCGCTCAAAACAATATTCTGGACCAGATTAACATACGAACTCGTGGTAGTGAATTAATCCTCGAATCAGATGGATGCATCCACCGGGCGGATTTACAAATAGATATCTCGTTATTCCAATTAACGGGCCTTTTTAACGCCGGCAGTGCTGATATACAAGGCACTAATACCTGGCAGGCCGATGAACTTACAATAAATTTAAGCGGATCAGGAAGTATAGACGCTATTTTAGATGTTATTGAATTAGATGCTTCTATTGCGGGAAGCGGCCTGGTGGACTTAACAGGCTCTGTTGAAAATGCTGAAATTTCAATAGCCGGATCAGGAGATTATGAGGCTTTTGGATTAGAGTCTGAAGACAGCAACATTACCATATCAGGATCCGGTAACGCTGATGTTTTCGTGCGCGATGCATTAACAGGTGCTATTAGTGGTAGCGGGCAAATAAACTATCAGGGTAATCCGGTAACTGTTGATGTTACCATTACAGGGTCAGGAAGGGTGGTGAATAGAGATTAGCATCTTAGTTTGAATCCTATAGGCTTTTTTTGGCTAATTTTAACCCGTGAGGTTTTTGCTTTTACCAGTAATTTGTTTTGTTTTTCATGTAAGTTATGCTCAGGAGAAGCTGGAGTTTGGTGACACGCCCACCACGAATGCTAAACCAAAATACCGTTCAAACCCAAAAGAGCATAAGGGTAGAAGGGCAATTCATTGGATCAAAACCAGTTCAAAAGGTTTGTTATTAGGCAACCGGTGCGTGGAGAGGGTAACCACCGATATGGGTTTTGTTTACCTTATTCAACCCAAAGGCCAAAAGGGTTACAAGAAGGGATTTAACCGGTTTACTCACAACTTTGCCGCTAAGTTTCGAATACTTCTGCGAAACGGCCCGTTTTGGAAATTCAGGTTAAAAAAGAAAACCAGTGAATGCCGCAAAGAAACCGGGGACTATGTAGGTTAATCAAATACCGGTGTAGTTAAACGGTGTGATGGTTTTTAACTCTGCTTTTACGTCTTCTTTAATGTTTAAATTGTCCACAAATGCGTGAATAGACTGCTGAGTGACCTTTTCGTTTTTCCGGGTTAGGTCTTTTAAAGCTTCGTATGGCTTCGGATATCCTTCTCGCCTTAAAATAGTTTGAATGGCTTCTGCAACAACTGCCCAGTTATCTTCAAGATCTGCCGATATAGCATTTTCATTTAGTTCAAGCTTATTCATTCCTTTTATTAAAGACTTAAGCGCAATCAACATATGACCCAATGGGGTGCCAATATTTCTCAATACGGTGGAATCAGTAAGATCTCTTTGCAACCTTGAAATTGGCAGTTTGACAGACATATGCTCAAATAAAGCGTTGGCCAGGCCCAGGTTGCCCTCCGCGTTTTCGAAATCTATCGGATTTACTTTATGTGGCATGGCTGATGACCCTACTTCACCGGCTTTTATTTTTTGCTTGAAGTAATTCATTGAAACATACTGCCAGACATCACGACTAAAATCAATTAGAATCGTATTGATACGTTTAAGATTGTCAAAAAGCGCTGCCAGATGATCGTAATGCTCAATCTGAGTGGTTGGATGACTGCGCTGCAAGCCTAAATATTTGGTTATGAAATTATCTCCAAAGACCTTCCAATCTACATTTGGATAGGCCACAAAATGCGCGTTAAAGTTTCCGGTGGCCCCGCCAAATTTAGCGGCGTAGGGGATGCTCTTTAACAGCTTTATCTGGTTCAATGTCCGCTCATGAAAAACTTCAATTTCTTTTCCAAGACGGGTAGGAGAAGCAGGTTGACCATGAGTTTTTGCCAGCATGGCAATATCAGCCCATTCCCTGGAAAATTTACTTAGAAGTTCTACCACTTCATTAAGAATAGGATAGACGGCAGTATCCAAAGCTTCTTTTAATGACAGAGGTATAGAAGTATTGTTGATGTCTTGAGATGTGAGGCCAAAATGGATAAACTCCTTAAATCTATTTATGTTAAGCTCGTCAAATTTCTCTTTCAGAAAGTATTCAACGGCCTTAACATCATGATTGGTAACCTTTTCAATATCCTTAATTTTTTTGGCGTCTTGACTATTGAAATTTTTATAGACCGCTCGTAAAGGCTCAAAGAGATTTTTATCGAAATGGGCCAGTTGCGCGATAGGTAATTCGCATAGGGCAATAAAGTACTCAATTTCGACCCTAACCCGATATTTTATAAGCCCAAATTCCGAAAGATATTCAGCTAAGGGAGTCGTATGCCTTCTATATCTACCATCAATTGGTGAGATGGCCGAAAACTCATTTAATTCCATTTTACCTCATTCACTTGAAGCGCCCAAAGGTAATAAATCCTTATCCGTTCATGTAAATGTTTAGGTTAGAAGATTTCATGGTAAGGCCGTTTTGTAAGTTTGCTACGTGAATCGGTTGGTACTTTTTTTATTTATTTTTTTGAGCGCTCTTCAACTGCATGGCCAACAATATGCCCAAAAATACCAGCTCATCGCCGCGAAGGTTAATGGTGAAATTGAGCTTGATGGAAAATTATCAGAAGATTTTTGGAGTGAGGCAGATTTAGCAAAAGACTTCTTACAAAACTTCCCCGATGACTCTTTAGCGGCCACGGATCAAACTATAGTGAAGCTTGCATTCAATGATGAATTCTTATATGTAGGGGGAATTTGTTACGAAGGTTCTGACAAAGATGATGTGATAACCTCGTTAAGAAGAGATTTTAGCTGGTCTAATAATGAGAACATCAGTGTATACATTGATCCTTTTAATGACTATACCAATGGATTTACATTTGGTTTGACACCACTGGGAGTGCAGCGTGAAGGATTAGTAACCAATGGTGTAGACGTAAGGACAGACTGGGACAATAAGTGGTACTCGGCTGTGCAGAAATACGATGATCGTTGGGAATTTGAGATGGCTATACCTTTTAAAACATTACGTTATGACGAGGATAATGGAGACTGGAATATTGTTTTCTTAAGAAACAATTTAAAGCGTAATGAGCGCTCGGCCTGGACTTTAGTGCCGCAGGGTTTCCGTGCTTCTTCATTTGCATTTGCCGGAAGACTTACTTTTGATTCGCCTCTACCTAAGGCGGGAAGTAATTTTGTGGTAATTCCATATATCGCCAGTAGCGTTGCCAAGGATTATGAAGATAATACACCCACCGATAGCGACTTTCAAATGGGTTTTGATGCAAAGATTGGAGTAACTTCTTCTTTAAATCTTGACCTAACGGTGAATCCGGACTTTTCTCAGGTGGAAGTGGACAGGCAGGTCACCAACCTGAGTCGTTTTGAAATTCGATTCCCGGAAAGGAGGCAATTTTTCCTTGAAAACCAGGATCTTTTTGGAGAAAGCGGGTTTGGGAATACACGCCCTTTTTTTAGTCGCAGAATTGGAATAGCTCAAGATACGTCCGGCAGCGCTATTCAGGTTCCTATTACTTATGGAGCCCGACTGAGTGGTAAATTAGGACAGAATTGGCGTTTGGGATTTTTAAATATGCAAACTAAAAGTGAGGAGACGGCTCGACTAACGGGAACGGAAGAAATCGAAAACTCCTTTAAATTATTGTCCCAAAATTATACTGTGGCCGTATTGCAGAGACAGATCTTCGAAAGGTCGAATATAGGGATCATTGCAGTAAACAGACAGGCTATTAACTACAAAGAGAATGACTCCACTCTATCTACAAGTGAGTATAACCGGGTAGTAGGAGTAGACTATAACTTGCTAAGCGCCGATGGAAGGTGGGAAGGTGATTTTTATTTTCATCATTCTTTTGATCCCATACAAGAAGATGATGCCTTTTCAGGGGGCGCTTTTTTGCGATATAACACAACTAAGTTTAACCTCGGAGCCATTACCTCGGTGGTAGGAGTAGACTACAACGCTGAGATAGGATTCATCCAGCGAAAGGATATCATGAGAACGACGACTTTCGGTGATTATAGAATGTATCCAAAACAAGGTGGAGCGGTAAATAACCATGGTCCGGGAGGTAGGTACAGTTACTTTAGTGATTTAGATTTTGAAAGAACAGATTTGGAGTACGAAATTAGTTATCAGGTCCAATTAAATAATACAGCCAGTGTGGAGTTTGCATATAGCTACACGTATCAAAGACTCAGGAATGATTTCGAACCCATAGATGATTATGTGCTTTTAGAAGGTACATCGTACGACTGGAGATCATATAGCCTTTCTTTCAATACCGACAGGCGTAAATTACTGTGGGTAGATGCAGAAGCTAATTTAGGCGGTTTTTACAATGGTAATATTCAAAATTATAATGCATCCTTAAACTATAGGTACCAGCCCTTTTTGAATCTTTCGCTCGCTTTAGATTATAACTTTATTGACCTTCCTCAAACTACAGAT
>JBCDHA010000280.1:0-5523 GCA_038750705.1 Bacteroidota bacterium | reverse complement strand
GAAATCGTCTCCCACATCTTTATAATGTAAGCACGCATAAATCAGGTTCACTCCTACTATTCCCACCGCATACTGCTGGAGAATAGCATCATTATCATGCATTTTGATGTGAATTACGCACTCATTATGCGGTCCCTCTGGTCGCGTTTGAAACCGAACCCCTATCCAGCCGTGAGCTTGGTTCGTCTTATTATAATTAAGTGTTTCAAGTGTATTGGCAAAAGCAAAGAATCGGGTTTCTTTAGCGCGATGGGGAAGCCGCTCCGATAACAGGCGATACTCCTTTTCCAACATTTTGATCAACCTGGCTTCACATACATACCTTTCAGAAGTACCGTAAATGGCATCGCTGAAGCTCATATCGTAAGCTGACATGGTTTTTGCCACCGTGCCGGAAGCGCCACCTGCCTTAAAAAAATTAGCGGCTACCTCCTGCCCTGCTCCTATTTCTGCAAATGATCCGTAGATGTCCTGCCGAAGGTTAATTTCAAGCGCCTTTTCTTTAGTTGAAAAATTTTGGAGATTATCCATTAGAGAATAATATTTTTATAAAACTAATCTGAAAATCAAAACATACCAATCATCTGGGTTTTAAGTTTGATCTGATTCTGGTCAGTCTTTTTTTAATGTTAAAATGGTTTTATTATCTTGATCTTTTGTTGGTTTTATTTTTCTAACTCATGGAAGTATTAGACTTCATTACACTGCTGGTAATAATGGCAGCGGTTTTCACGCTTATCAATGTAAAATGGCTTAAGCTACCCTCCACTATCGGCCTAATGCTATTAGCACTAGGACTGTCGGTGTTCATCATTCTCGGAGAGTGGGTATTCCGAACACTCAATGAACTTGCTACCAATTTAATGACGGAATATGATTTTTCCGATGTACTATTTCAGGTTATGCTTAGTTTTCTCCTCTTTGCCGGGGCGCTAGAGCTTGATTTGAGAAAGCTTGGTGAAGAAAAGTGGCCAATTTTTGCCTTGGCAACGATTGGGGTTGTAATTTCTACATTTTTCACTGCCACTGCTATTTATTATCTTCTGCCGTTGGTTGGCCTTCCTTTGGATTATATTTATTGCTTGATTTTTGGCGCTTTAATTTCCCCTACCGATCCAATATCTGTATTGGCAATGATGAAAAAAACATCCGTGTCTAAAAACCTTGAATCGCAAATTGCCGGGGAATCGCTTTTCAATGATGGTGTTGGTGTAGTTGTTTTTTTAACCATTCTTTCCATAGCAATGAATGGTGTAGAAAATTTTGAACCGCTACATGCGCTACAGCTTTTTGGCGTAGAAGTTATCGGGGGTATGGCTTTAGGTGTGGCCATAGGTTATTTCGGTTTATACCTTTTAAAGATCATTGACAATGAACATACTGAAATAGAGGTATTGGTGACGTTAAGCATGGTGCTTGGCGGCGCAAGTATTGCAGAAATGCTACATGTATCCGGACCTTTAGCAATGGTTGTTATGGGTTTATTTGTTGGTAGAAAAGGACGCAATAAGGAATTAGAAAATGTGGCCGGCGACTATGTGTACAAGTTCTGGCACTTAATGGATGAGGCAATGAACGCTATCCTTTTCATTCTTATCGGGCTTCAAGTCATAGTTATACATTATGAAGTGGACTATTTCTACGGAGCAGGGTTCGCTATATTATCTGTGCTGTTATCACGTTTTCTGGGTGTAGGTATACCCATATCTTTTATGAGGTTAAAGAGAAAATTCCCTTCTTACACCATTCGTATTTTAACCTGGAGCGGATTAAGAGGTGGAATTAGTGTAGCGCTGGCCCTTTCATTATATGAAACCACTACATTTAACACACGAATAGTAGATATTATCATTACAATGACTTATTGCACGGTATTGTTTTCCATTTTAGTGCAAGGTTTAACGGTTGGTAAACTTTTTGAGAAATTTAATGCAGCTAATGAAATAGATTAGCCTGCCCAATCTCATTTATAACCTTTGTAGGGTTTATCTTTTGTATGAATTTAAATTTCCATAATTTCAGCGGTTTAAATTTATATAATGGCAAACAGAGGAGGTTTTTCAAGTAAGTTAGGTTTTATAATGGCTGCCGCCGGTTCGGCTGTTGGCCTTGGCAACATCTGGGGGTTCCCCTATGAGGTGGGCCAAGGCGGGGGGGCGGCTTTTGTTGTTATATACTTATTGTTTTGTTTTATCCTCTGCTTCCCTGTAATGGTCACTGAGATTGCCATCGGCAGAAAAACACAAAAGAATCCGGTAGGAGCTTTTAACAACCTTGGCTACAAAAACTGGAACATAGTTGGAAAGCTGGGTATATTTAGTGGCGTACTTATTCTTTCTTTCTATAATGTGATCGCGGGTTGGGCCTTCGGTTACATTTTTGAAATGGTAAGCGGCAATTTCGCTATAGCAGAAAAGTTTGGTGAATATATAACCCAGGTATTTAAAGTTGGCGCTTATGGTATCATTTTTATGATGGTTACGGCCTATGTAGTTTCGAAAGGGATATCAGGTGGAATTGAAAGGGCGGCTAAATTATTAATGCCTACGCTTATCGGCATGATGTTAATTCTGGTGATATATTCGCTTACACTGCCCAATTCGATGGATGGGTTAAAATTCTATCTAATACCTGATTTTAGTAAGCTATCGGGGTCGGTTATATATAACGCAATGGGCCAGGCATTCTTTTCTCTCTCATTAGGTATGGGAGCCCTGATTACCTACGGAAGTTACGTGGGTAAATCTGATAATATCATAAGTTCAGCGGCATTCATTACACTTGCTGACGTGGGCATAGCGCTGTTGGCAGGGCTTATGATATTCCCCCTTATCGGCTATATGAGCGCCGGAACCATGGAAGGAGCTGGCAGAGGACCAGGCCTTATATTCGTTACACTTCCTCAAATTTTCGGAACCATTGGTGGCGGATTGGGAATTGCGGCAGGCACCATATTTTTTGTCCTGCTCTGCTTTGCAGCACTTACGTCAACAGTATCGTTACTGGAAGTTCCCGTGGCTTATGTCGTGGATGAAATGAAAATCAGGAGAGCAAGAGCGGTATGGTTAGTGGCTGCGGTAATTTTTATTATTGGAATTCCCTCACTGATCGGAAACGGTTATTCCGAGTTTTTTAGTTCGCGTTTTATCACCTATAAAGAGGGCGGGCAAGATACGGATTTTCTTTCCTTCGTTGCGGCGCTTGCCAATGACAGCATTTTGCCACTTGGGGGGTGCTTAATTTCCTTCTTTGCCGCCCATGTTTGGAAAAAACATAACCTGGATGAAGAACTATCTATAGGAGCGCCAGGATATAAAGGGTCTTTTGTGCAAAAATATTTGAATTTCGCTATTGGCTACTTTGCGCCCATAGTACTGTCATCAGTATTTATTTTTACTGTGTTGTTCAAGTTTTTCGGAATACAGATTCTTTAGAAATCAGGTTACTGGTATCCGACTAAACTCTTTGGGCAAGAAAAAGGCGGCTTTCCTTTAAAGCGTCCGTGAAAATTAAGTTACGAACTTCTCGGCTGCTTCTATTTTGAGGCTATCCCATGCCTCTGATGTAGGCGGGTTACCCTTGTCAAAATTATCAATTAACCAGAGGACAATTTCTTTTTTAAAGCCGAATTGTTCCATCAATTCCTCGCAAAAAGTAACTTCTCTGTCTTCAACCACACCATCAGCATATACCATGATTACCAGGTCATACAGCTGATCCATTTTTTGATCGTGACCCTGAGGCACCTTTATTTTTACCTCTTTATCACTTTGAATAAGAGTTGCTATTTGTCTGTCCTTCAAGCCATATTTTGCCCCAATTTTATAGAGCATTTCTTCTTCTGAGCTGTGCAAATTACCATCTGCCTTGGCCAAAGCAATGAGATTTCTGACGTGATTCTTTTTAAATGAAAGATACTGATGTTCAAAGAAACCTATCATAACGGTGGAATTAAATTCAATAGTTCCTTAAAATAGCTAAATTCTTATGGCAATAAAAAATGAAAGAACAGGTGCCGACTGAGTTTGTTGAACACGCCAAACGTTAAAAATCATACCATAAAAAACGAATCTTGCCTTTACATTGGCGTCATGCCGAGGCTTTGTTTATCTCTTCATCCCTCAGTTCACGTCTTATTATTTTACCAACATTAGATTTTGGCAAAACCTCTCTAAACTCAATAAATTTAGGATTCTTATACCTTGTTAAATTTTCCTTGCAGTAACCGCGAAGCTCATCTTCAGTAAGCGCAGGGTCACTTTTTACCACAAAAATCTTTACGCACTCGGTAGACTTTTCATCAGGCACCCCGATGGCCGCCAGTTCCAGTACTTTAGGATGATTTGCAATTACATTTTCGATCTCATTAGGATATACATTAAACCCGCTCACGTTGATCATGTCTTTTTTCCGATCTACTATTTTAAAGAAACCGTCTTCATCCATCATACCCATATCACCTGTGCGGAACCATCCGCCCTTAAAAAAGACATCACTATTGTCCTTTTTCCAGTAGCCCTTCATCACCTGTAAGCCTTTAGCACAGATCTCCCCTACCTCTCCGGCGCCAAGCTTATTTCCCTGCTCATCAAAAATGGCCATTTCAGTTCCGCTTGTGGGTAAACCTATGGTACCCAATCGGTGGCTACCATCCAGCGGATTACACGATAATACCGGCGAAGTTTCACTTAATCCATAACCTTCTACCAACGGCTTACCGGTCAGTTGCTCCCAGCGCTTAGCAACGTCATCCTGAACAGCCATACCCCCACCAATGGTACCGTATAAATTTGAAAAGTCTACCTCTTTAAACTCCACTTGATTTAATAGACCGTTAAACAGGGTATTGACACCCGTCATAAGTGTGAACCTGTGCTTCTTTAATTCCTTAATAAACCCTTTCATATCCCTCGGGTTGGTAATCAGGATATTCTTTGCTCCCGCATGCAGCATTAAAACGCCATTAACCGTAAGTGCAAAAATGTGATAGAGCGGAATGGCTGTAATCATTATATGATCTTTGCTTTGGTCTAAAAGCGGCTTAAACCAATAGGTAGTTTGTTTCGTATGCGCTATAATATTTTCATGCGACAATTGTGCTCCTTTTGAAACACCAGTGGTGCCACCTGTATATTGCAAGAAAGCAGTATCCTTGGCATCTACTGCGGGTCTTTCATAATTTGATTTAGAGCCTATGGTAAGCGCTTGCTTTATAGTCAATGCTCCTTCCAGGGTAAACGGTGGTACCATTTTCTTAACATGCTTAACTACAGTGTTTACCAGCCACCCTTTAAGTCCACCTAACATATCTCCTAGTTCGGTGACAATGATTTTATCGACACCTGTTTCAGATCGGATCTTTTCAAGATTAGAAGCGAAATTCGCCACTATAACCACTGCTTTCACACCGGCATCCAGATATTGGTGCTTCATTTCCCGAGGAGTGTAGAGCGGATTGGTATTGACCACTATTAAACCTGCTCTTAGCGCTCCTATAAGCACAACAGGATATTGCAGCAGGTT
>JBCDHA010000279.1:0-5536 GCA_038750705.1 Bacteroidota bacterium | reverse complement strand
TGAGGACTTTACAATGGTCTTTGTTAGCGATGGTGTTCAGGAATTATTCAATATGAGTCCTGAGGAATTTTTGAGCAAGGGGCATAAGCCCAGTGATTTCATTATGAAAGAGTACCATCAGCTCGTACGTGAGGAAACATTCAAAAGTGTGCAAAGCATGACCCCCAATGAGCTCGTAATTCCTTTGGACGTAGACGGACAGATAAAATGGGTATTGGATAGGTTTAAGCCGGTAAAGCTTAGTGACGGCCAAATTGTTATAGATGGACTCCTAATGGATATCAGCGACAAGCTGGAAAGTGAACAACGATTGCAAATGGCTATTGAAGGAGCCAGGGAAGGTATGTGGGATTGGAACATTGAAACAAACGAACTAAAGTTAAACGAGTATGCTGTTGAAATGCTTGGGTTTGGTTATGAATTGGTTAAGAATGCATTTGATGAATTCTTAAAAGTCTTACATCCTGATGATGTGGACGAAACCAAAAAAGTTCTCGAAGATCATTTGAGTGGTAAAACTTCTTACTATGAGAAAGAATATAGGCTTGGCACCAAAGATGAAGGTTGGAAATGGATACAAACAAGAGGAAGAGTGGTTCAAAGAAGATCAGACGGTACTCCACTCAGGGCAATAGGAACACATATTGACATCAATGACCGTAAAGTGGCTGAATTTGCCTTGAGAGATCAGGAACAACTGCTAAGTAGTATGATGTCAAACTTACCTGGCATGGCTTACAGACTTGATCCGGATCAAGACTTTCAAGTGATATTTGTAAGTGAGGGCTCACAGAGTCTCTTTGAAATTTCCAAAGAGGAGTTTATGCGCCAAGGTATAACACTCTGGGATTGCACACTTTCGAACTACCATAACCTCGTAAGAAGTAATTATATAAGTAAAGTATCTGATAGGTCTGGCGGTGAACATACGATAACCGTTAAGACAGTATCAGGATCCGTCAAATGGGTGCTGGATAGATTTAGAGCGGTAGAAATAGATGGCAAAATAGTACTTGACGGAATACTAATTGATGTAACGGATAAGTTAGAAAGCGAGAAAAGACTACAGCTTGCCATCGAAGGAGCGCGGCAAGGTACATGGGACTGGAATGTGGAAACCGATGACTTATCTTATAATGATTACATGGCCATAATGCTCGGTTACGAACCTGATGAAATTGAACCTACGTCCAAATTCTTTTACAACCTGCTTCATCCTGATGATCAAAAAAGCTCGGTTAGAAAACTGAAGCAATACTTAAGAGGTGAATCCGAGCTCTTCGAAGAGGAGTATCGAATAAAAACCAAATCTGGAAAGTATAAGTGGATAATGACCAGAGGGCAGGTAGTGACACGAAACTCCCTGCAGAGGGCTACAAGGGCCATTGGTGTTCATATAGATATTGATGATCGTAAGAGAGCGGAATTGGCTTTGATGGAGAATGAGCGTATGCTGAGTGGTTTAATGTCGAATTTACCGGGTATGGTATATAAGTGTGAGAATAATCCTGAATGGACCATTGTATTTTCTAGCGAAGGAATATTAGAGCTGGCAGGTTATACAGCTGACGAGCTTGAATCTGGCGAAGTCAAGTTTGCGGACCTTTCACTTGATACGAACAAAAGTGAGAGCTACAGGCAGGTACAAGAAGCTGTAAGAGAAAACAGGTCGTATACCCTGGTTTACAGAATAAAAACTAAGCACGGAGAAGTTAAGTGGGTATGGGAGCAGGGAAGTAGCATTCCTGGCACAAATTTACTGGAAGGCTTCATAACTGATATCACAGATCGAATCGAGGCTGAGGAGCGAATCGTTGGTACCATAATAGATACTGAAGATAATGAGCGCAAACGTATTTCTAAAGAGTTGCATGATGGACTCGGGCAAAAACTAACAACGGCTGCCTTAAATTTAAATGCGCTTAAAAGAGATATACCTAAAGAACATAAAGGGTTTAATAAGCTCACTAATAGTCTCAACAGCGTGAATGCCGCTATTCGGGAAAGCCGTGACATTGCACACAACCTGATGCCGAGAAGTATTGACAATTTCGGCTATGTGCCCTCAGTAGAAAGTATGTTGGCAGATATTAACTCTGTCTGTGAGATCGATTTTTCGTTTTATCAAAACCTGAACGGGCAACGTTTTGATAAAAAGCTGGAAGTTCATTTATACCGGATTACGCAAGAGGCTGTAAATAACATTCTCAAATATAGTAAGGCAACCACTGTGGTGATTCAATTAATGAAATATGACAACGAACTTATTCTGACCGTTGAAGATAATGGAATTGGGTTTAACAAAGAAGCCGTCTTCTCAAAAGGTGACAATTTTGGGATGAGAAGCATGAAAACGAGAACAAACTCTTTGTCCGGTGATTTCAATATAGATACAGCTCCGGACAGAGGAACGATCATAACTGTAGAAATACCACTAAAAATATTAGTATCATGAATAAGAAAATAGCCATTGTAGATGATCATAAAATTGTGAGAGATGGTATTAAACTCTATCTGGAAAATGATAGCGAGTATGATATAGTAGGTGAAGCTCATAATGGGTCTGATGCTATTAATCTGCTTAATAAGCATTACGTTGATCTCGTATTCATGGATATAAATATGGACGGGATGGATGGCATAGAAACAACAAAATGCCTGATTAAGGATTATCCGGACCTTAAAATTATTGCCTTAACCATGCATAACGATTACCAGCACATAAAGGCCATGATGGATGCCGGAGCTAGTGGTTATTTGCTAAAGAATTGTGATGAAAAAGAGTTAAAAAGCGCTATCGCTTCGGTGATGGAAGACGATGTGTATTACAGCAAGGAGGTAGCACAAACGGTCATGAATAATCTGGCCAGAAAAAAAGCGAAGTCAAGATCTGAAGAACTGGCCACGCCGCTAACCCCCAGGGAAAAAGAGGTATATGAACTTATATTGGATGAATGTTCTAATCAAGAAATTGCCGATAAGTTGTTCATTAGCGTTAGAACCGTGGAAGTGCATAAAAGGAACTTATTAGAGAAAACAGGTGCTAAAAATACTACTGGACTTGTACTTTATGCTGTTAAAAATGAATTATTTGAAAATATTTGATTATAAATAAGTGCTACTACTTATTTGATTTAAGTAATTCTGCTTACAGGTCAAAGACTTGACGTGGTTAGCTTTGTAAAGAAAGCTAATTACTTTGACTGAGCAGAAACCCTCCATATTATTTTTAAGTGCATCAAGTGCTGTGTTTGACACCATTCCCGAAGAGTGTTTTACCATGTACAAATTTCATTTGTTAAAGATTACACCCGAGAATTCCATAAACGAACGGTTTTCTAATAAAGACTTAGTTATCATCGATACGTATAGCCTTGGAGTAGATTTTTTAGATAAGATCATGGAAATGATAGTGGGACTCAAGATCCCAATACTTATAATTGATGACTTTCACGATCAAATTATAATAGGGAAAATGTTTGATAAAGGCGCCAAAGGCTATCTGAATATTGACGAATACAGTGACCTATTGAAAAGTAAAATCCAGAAACTGATTCCTAAACTCGGTACGATGATACTGTAATTGCATTACTGACAATGTGGTTAATTGTCCCCATCATTACGTAATACCTAATTAATTGTAACTGGAATTGTTTTATTTTGGGAGTTATGAAATTGAAATTCATTACTTCTATTTTTCTGGCTTTAGTGATAGCTGCGGTAAACATACAGTTTGCTCTTTCTCAGACCAGGGTACTGGATAACAACCCGCCTTCACTAAAATGGAGTCAAATTAATACACCTGGCTTTAGAATCATTTTTCCCAGGGGATTTGACGAAGAAGCGCAGCGTGTAGCTAATACGCTGGAGCATATTAGCCTTCCTGTAAGCAAGACGCTTGGGAATAAACGACCGAAAAAACTATCAATTGTACTTCAAAATCAGAATTCCATTTCAAATGGATTTGTAACACTTGGTCCGCGCAGAAGCGAATTTTTTACTACCGCACCTCAGAATTATAATTTCATAGGTACAAATGAATGGCTTGATTTGTTAGCTGTTCATGAATATCGGCACGTTGTTCAATTTAGTCAAAGCAGAACAGGCTGGAATAAACTATTTTATTATCTGTTTGGTCAAAACACCCAGGCGGGTATGGCGTTTACAGCAGCCCCACCTTGGTTTTGGGAAGGTGATGCCACGCTTACGGAAACCTTGCTAACCCCAAGTGGACGAGGCCGTATTCCTGATTTTGACAGGGTGTTCAGAACTAATCTGCTCGAAGGTAAAAGGTACGACTACAATAAGCAGCATCTAAGATCTTTTAAAGACTATGTCCCGAATCATTATGTACTGGGTTACCATATGGTGACACACATCAGGCGCAGAGCCGGCAACGCCGAAATTATGGATGAAATCACTAATGATGCATGGCGCTGGCCTTTTGTACCTTTTACCTTCTCTAACTCCGTTAAACGGCATACCGGTCAATACGTGGTACCTACGTACAACAATATGATGGACGAACTTGAAGGAATCTGGAGCAAACAGCTTAATAGTATTGACCCCACCACTTTTGAACGAGTTAACACACGAAGTAATAATATTTTTACCGATTATAGCTTTCCACAGGTTTTGGAAGATGGGTCCGTTGTAGCCATGAAGTCTGGCATAGCAGACATTCAGCAATTTGTAAAATTTAATCCCGATGGTAGTCATTCGAAGGAATTTGTACCCGGTATAATTAATGATGCTGCCATGCTTTCGTCTACCCAGTATAAGGTTGTATGGAATGAATTTCATTTTGATCCGAGATGGAGAGCTAAAACATATTCTGTTATCAAATGGTACGATTTTGCCAGCGGTGAGAAAAGAACGATTACACATAAATCAAGATATGCAGGCGCAGCCATTTCTCCCGATGGATATAACATTGCCACGGTCCGTAACTTAGAGCAGAACCAATACAACCTTGTCATTTTGGACGCATATACGGGTAGGGAAAAGAAGGTTTTTGAAAACCGTGATAATGCTCAACTTGGAATGCCAAGGTTTTCTGAAGATGGCCGATCTGTTGTGCTGCTAAAAACCACCGACGCCGGCAAAGCCATAGTTAAATATGATATTGAATCCTCTGATGAAACCCAGCTCACTGGATATGGTAATGAGAATGTAGGCCACCCGGTGTTAAGAGGTAATTTGCTTTACTATAATTCTCCAAAGAGTGGAATTGACAATATCTATGTTAAAAACCTGACCGAGGGCGTGGTATATCAGGTTACAAGTAGTAAATATGGCGCTTACAATCCCGTATTGAGTAAGGATGGCAAAACCATGTACTATAACGACCATACGGTAAATGGATTAGATGTTGTAAAAATTACCATCGACAAGGGTTCATGGAAACCTTTGGGTGAATTAGCAACTAAAAGTGAGGCTTATTATGAGCCACTGATCGAACAGGAGCAAAATGAGGATTTACTCCAAAACGTGCCCGATGAAAAATATCCTGTTAAAAATTACAGCAAATTGAAGC
>JBCDHA010000278.1:0-5542 GCA_038750705.1 Bacteroidota bacterium | reverse complement strand
TTTCTTTTTGTAGCGGCTATACTACCGCTGCTTTCAGGTATGGCGGATTACGCAGGGAATAAGAAATTCTTTCTGAAGATATTTATGTATATAGGTTCAATATCGTGTATAGGCCTCTTCTTTTTTACCGGTGAAAATGTGGAGTGGGCCATTATATGTTCCGTTTTAGCCAGTATAGGTTATTCAGGGGGGCTGGTTTTTTATGACGCGTTCCTGCCGGAAATAGCCTCGGAAGACCAGTTTGACAGAGTAAGCGCTAAGGGTTATGCCATGGGCTACATTGGAAGTGTGATTCTGCTCATCATTAACATTTTTATGATCGAAAAACATGATTGGTTTGGTTTGATCGATTCCGGTTTAGCCTCAAGAGTTTCTTTTTTAATGGTAGGTCTTTGGTGGATTGGGTTTTCACAAATTACATTTAGCAGGTTGCCCGACAATGTATTCGGTCATAAGCCTACTGAGTCAATCTTCGTAAAAGGGTATGAGGAAATAAAAATGGTTTGGAGAAGCTTAGATAAGCTCAAGGTGATGAGGCTTTTTCTAATTGCTTTTTTCTTTTATAATATGGGCGTCCAAACGGTTATGTATTTGGCAGCCTCATTTGGAGCAAAGGAATTAAAACTTGAATCTTCGGCGCTTATTGCAACCATTCTCATCATTCAGCTGGTAGCTATAGGAGGTGCCTATCTTTTTGCATACGTTTCCAAGATACGGGGAAATAAAAGTTCGCTTTTAATTATGGTATTCATATGGGTGTTTGTCTGCTTAGGAGCCTATTTTGTTACCACCGAAAACCAATTTTACGTATTAGCCTTTGTTGTTGGAATAATTATGGGCGGAATCCAGTCATTGTCCAGAGCTACATTTTCAAAATTGATACCCATTGATACGGAAGATCATGCTTCTTACTTTAGTTTTTATGACGTCACGTATAATTTGTCTATCGTGGTAGGTACTTTTTCGTACGGGTTTATTGAACAAATAACCGATGATATGCGAAACAGTGTTTTGGCGCTAATACTTTTTTTCGCGGTGGGTCTGGGTTTTCTGTTGCTTGTCAAAATACCATTTCACCCAATCAAAAACGAATAAGGGGCTTATGGCATTAGTTGCTCCTTGTAAAGGAGTAGTATAAGCAGAAAAGCGGCGAGAAGATATAAAGCAGTCACAGGGAACCCGATTTTTATAAAGTCTCTAAAGTTGTACCCACCTGGTCCATAAACAATCAGGTTTGTTTGGTAACCTATAGGTGTTAAAAAAGCTGCAGACGATGCAAAGGCAATAGCCAGAAAAAACGGCGCTCCGGCCAATCCAAGTTCATCTGATATTGCTAATGCCAAAGGAAAACATATGGCAATTGCTCCCACGTTTGTAATAAATGAGGTCAGTAAGGTGGCAACGACCATAAGGCCAAATAATATGGCTAAGCAGCCATAATCTGATAAAAGACCTACCAAGCCGGCCCCTATTAACATACCAGCACCGGAGTTGATCATGGCTTCGCCAATTGAAATAGATAACACGAGCATAATCAATAAATTAATATCAAGATCTCGCTTTACATGCTTTAAAGTAACTAAACGCATCGCTACAGCGAGTGAAAGCAATATCAAAAGAGATACGAAGAGATTAAAAAATTGGCCAAAGAGTAGAACAGCAATAGCTGAAAGCATTACATAAAGTTTGTTTGCGTTGGGTCTTCCCGGACGAATTTCTTTTTCCTCTCCGGCTATTATATATAAATCTTTAAAAAGATCTACGCGACCGCTGAATTGGTCGCCCGTATACATTAACAATACATCACCTGCTTTTAAACGTATTCTACCGATTTTTCCACTTAGTTTTTCTCCATTTCGATGTATGGCTATTACCGCTGCATCATACCGCTCTCGAAAATTTGACTCTTTAACGGTTTTACTTAAAAGGCTGCTGTTAGCACTGACCACGGCTTCAACTACTTTAACCTTCCCCTTGGTTGACGGAGTTAGTTTTGGTGGTAGTTCTATGCCGATGTCAGTTAAGGTTAAGTCAATAATATTATCCGTATTTCCGGCAAAGATTAATATGTCTTCACTAAGTATGACCTCACTAGGACTAACCGGGGTTATTAGTCGCTCATTACGTATTATTTCTACCAAGTAAACACCGTTTAAATTTCTTAGCCCTCCGTCCGTTACACTTTTTCCTATGAGTTTTGATTTATCGCTCAACCGCTTTTCAATCAGGTATTCACGCTTGTTGAGTTCAAACCGCTCAATAATGTCGGTTCGGCTGGGAAGCAGTTTCGAGCTGAAAATAACTAAAAATGAAATGCATATTACCGCTACTACTGATCCCACTATTAGTAAATCAAGCGGGTTTATAGGTGTCAATTTATTCTCTAAAAGAAACCCATTTAAGACCAATGTAGTTGATGTTCCTACTACTGTGATCATGCCGCCGAGAATGGTAGCGTAAGAAAGCGGTATAAGCAGCTTTGAGGGTGAGATATTATTTTTTCTTCCCCAGCTAAAAACATAAGGAGTCATAAGTACCACAACCGGGGTATTGTTTACAAAAGAGGACAGTAGCGCTACCTTACTCATCATTGATAATAAAAACGCCTTATAGGTTTTAACCCTACCAAAAGCTTTATCGAGAAAAAGTTCGATATTAAAATTTTCCCTAATACCGGCTGTCAGCAGAATAACGATTACCACGCTCGCAATGGCCTGGTTTGAAAAGCCTTCTAAAACCTGTCTCGGGGTAATGATTCCGAAAATTACCAATACCAATGCAGCAAATAGAAACGCTACAGTAGGTTTCAGCCATTGCATATATATGGAAGTGAACATGGTAATTAAGATTACCAGTACGGCATAAGGTTGAATTTCTAGAGATAGGGCCGGCATTATTTCTTGTCACGGTTCATGGTATCATAATTTCAATATGAACTAAGTTTGCACTTTATGAAAACACTGAACCTTCCCGAAATTGAGTGCAAAATCAGAGAAAAGGAAGAGAATTATGAGATTTTTGATGTAATCAGAAAAAAATTTGTGTTCCTGACTCCAGAGGAATGGGTGAGGCAACATTTTATCCATTACATGATTCACTATCTCGGCTATCCTAAGCCTCTTCTTACTGTGGAAAGTGGGCTGAATTATAATTCTCTTCACAAACGATCAGATATTGTTGCATACAACTCAGAAGGTGCACCTATACTATTAGTAGAATGTAAATCTTACAAGGTGAAAGTAAACCAGCAAGCGTTAAATCAAGTAGCCATTTACAACAAACGGATATCAGCTACCCATGTAGTGCTAACCAATGGTGTTAAGCACTACTGCTTCAAAAAAGAAGGGAGCAGCTATAACACACTAAATGAGATACCGGATTACGTGTGTATTGCCTAGTTATAAGAATTTTTCTACAGGAGTATAACCAAGATTGAAAGCTTCTGAAACGGCTTTGTAAACTATTTCACCATTAATAACATTCAATCCAAGTTTCAATTCTTCATTATCATTACAGGCCTTTTTCCAACCTTTATTTGCCAATTCAATCGCGTAGGGTAATGTAGCGTTTGTCAGTGCAAGTGTAGAGGTGTAAGGTACCGCTCCGGGCATATTGGCTACACAGTAATGAAGTATATCATCAATAATAAAAGTGGGATTCTCGTGCGTAGTAGGTTTACATGTTTCAATACATCCGCCCTGGTCCACGGCAACATCCACTAACACAGTTCCCGGCCTCATTTCTTTCAGCATATCGCGGGTTATAAGATTAGGAGCCTTAGCGCCTGGAATTAAAACCGCACCAACGATGAGGTCGTGAGAGCCAATGAGTTCTCTAATGTTATATTCATTGGACATAAATGTATTTACATTGGCCGGCATCACATCGTCTAAATACCTTAACCTACCCAAGTTCAAGTCCATTATTGTAACGTCCGCGCCCATACCGGCAGCCATTTTGGCGGCATTGGTACCTACTACGCCTCCTCCCAGTATCAGCACTTTGGCCGGCCGCACGCCGGGTACGCCCCCTAGAAGAATGCCTCTTCCTTGCAGCGGTTTTTCAAGGTATTTGGCCCCTTCCTGAATAGACATACGGCCTGCTACCTCAGACATGGGAACTAACAATGGAAGGCTTCTGTCTTTTTTCTCAACGGTTTCATAAGCCAGGCATACACTGCCACTTTCCATCATTGCTTTTGTCAATGGTTCATACGAGGCAAAATGGAAATAGGTAAATACCAATTGATCCTTTTTTATGAGTTTGTATTCCGGTTCAATAGGTTCTTTAACCTTAAGTATCATTTCGGCTATTTCATAAGTAGCCTCAATGGTAGGTAACAACTGTGCTCCTGCACTCTCGTATTCTCCATCTGTAAAGCCGCTACCTTCGCCGGCAGTAGATTGAATATATACTGTATGACCTCTCTTGGTCAGTTCTTGTGCTCCGGCCGGTGTGAGGGCAACACGGTTCTCGTTATTCTTAATTTCTTTGGGAACGCCAACAATCATGAGTGTAAAATTTAGAGCCCAAATATACTTGGTTTTTTATATTCGCATACGTTTGAAACCTATTATAAAACGCCTTTTTAAGATTAGGTTGATTTTTGAATACCATTTAAAATTCTGTTTTTTATCTGTTTTCTAAATAATAATTTGTTAGAAGGTAAAAGGTAAAATAATATTTGGCTTTAAGAGATGTGGTTTCCCAAATAATCTGGGTTGTAACATGAATGCCCTCGATTTGAAAGCAGTATCATTTTAGCTATTTTTGCTTTACTCGGTAGCCGTACCGAGCTACAGGATCTTTTTATATGGCGAGAACAGCGAAGGCAGCAAAAAAAACGAAACAAATGACCGAAATCCTTTCGGATTTCAAGCTGGCATGCGAAAGCAGAGAGGCCAGTCTATTGGGTCGTAAGGAAGTTTTTATGGGTAAGGCAAAGTTCGGCATTTTTGGTGATGGAAAAGAGCTACCTCAAATTGCCATGGCCAAGGCCTTTAAAAAAGGTGATTTTCGATCAGGATATTACCGTGATCAAACTTTTATGCTGGCCATTGGAGAATTGACACTCCAGCAATATTTTGCGCAGCTTTATGCACACACAGATATAGAGGCAGACCCTGCATCAGCGGGGAGATTAATGAATGGGCATTTTGCCACAAGAATGCTTGATGAAAACGGCAGTTCGAAGAAATTTACTGAATTGTACAACAGCACGGCGGATATTTCGCCGACAGCCGGTCAAATGCCCAGATTGGTTGGACTTGGATATGCCTCTAAATTGTTTCGGAATAATGCTGACCTACACGGTTACACTGATCTCTCCATTCAAGGTAATGAAGTGGCCTTTGGTACAATAGGAAACGCTTCTACTTCAGAGGGTCTTTTTTATGAAGCAATGAATGCCATTGGTGTGTTGCAGATTCCGGTAGTAATGTCAGTCTGGGATGACGATTATGGCATTTCAGTGCCCCAAAAGTACCATACAACAAAAAGCAGTATTTCAAAAGCTTTAAGCGGACTCCAGCGAACAGTCGAT
>JBCDHA010000277.1:0-5553 GCA_038750705.1 Bacteroidota bacterium | reverse complement strand
CTCAGCTTACCAAAGGGCAGCGCGATATCGTCGGTGATTACAAGTAGGTTTTCTTTCGGAATTTTTAATTCCCTGAGCCAGAAGTTAATGGCCTTACCGCTAAGGTTCATATACGTTGTGGGCTGAATAAGATGTATATGCCGTCCTTTGTATTTAAACTCGGCTTTATGGGCAAGCCTTGAATGATCGAACTCAACCGACTGTTGGTCTGCTAACCTGTCTAATACCAGGAACCCGATATTATGACGAGTAAGCTCATATTCTGCACCTATATTACCTAACCCCGCTATTAAATACTTCATTATTTGTTAAAGATCAACATAAACAAAAAAATCCTGCTCAGCGAGCAGGATTTCATCTACTATTACAAATAAGATTTTACTCTGCAGCTTCAGATGAAGCCTCTTCAGCCACTGCCTCTTCTTCACCTGCCTCCTCATCAGTTTTACCTCTGAGCGCTCTAGGTACCTCAACTACGGCAACGGACGCAATAGCTGTGTCAAGAATTTCATAGTTGTTCGCTTCTATTTCACCTACTTTGATTGCTCTGCCGAAATCCAGCTCACCAAGGTCTACAGCTATGTATTCAGGCATATTTTTTGGTAATGCCATCACTTTTAAATGTCTTCTTTTCTTAATTAAAGTTCCACCTTTAGTAACACCTGGAGACGTACCTTCAAAATGAACAGGAATATCCATTTTTACCACTTTACCTTCAAAAATTTGAAGAAAATCTGCATGCAGGATTACTTCACTAACCGGGTGGAACTGAATATCCTGAAGAATAGCTCTGAACTCACGTCCTTCCACGTTTACATGTACAAAATGCGCTTCATCGGTATATACCAAATCTCTGAATAGGATCATCGGTGCATAGAAGTGTACTTGCTCATCGCCACCGTAAATAACGCAGGGAACCTGCCCTTCAGCCCTTAACCTTTTCGCTTCGGATTTGCCGAGATTTGCTCTGTTATACCCTATAATCTCAACTGTTTTCATAATTATATAATTTAATTTAAATGTTATTCTACTTTTGAATAAATAACGAGCTTATAGAACCGTGTGTATGCACATTGTTTATAGCCCTTGCAAATAGATCTGACAGAGTTAATACTCTTATCCTTTTGCTTTCCTGCCTTAGCGGAATGCTGTCTGAAACAACCAGCTCTTCTAAAACGGAGTTATCTATATTATCATAGGCTTTACCGGAAAGTACCGGATGTGTAACCACGGCACGTACTGAACTGGCTCCATTTTCCATCAATAAAGAAGCGGCCTTACACATGGTTCCACCTGTATCGATTAGGTCGTCAACCATTACCACATCTTTTCCTTTTACATCTCCTATCAATCTCATAGACGCTACTTCATTGGCGCGCTCGCGATATTTGTCGCAAACCACCAAATCTGCCCCGAAGAACTTAGCAAAACTTCTTGTTCTCTTTACCCCGCCCACATCAGGGGAGGCAAAAATGAGATTTTCCAGCTTAAGTGATCGCAAGTAGGGAACGAAAATGGCGGTACCGTCCAAATGATCGACAGGTATATCGAAAAAACCCTGAATTTGATCTGCGTGTAAATCGCAAGTCATAATTCTGTCTGCCCCGGCAGCCGATAGCAGGTTGGCCATCAACTTAGCGGCGATAGCTACACGAGGTCGATCCTTTCTGTCCTGACGCGCATAGCCGAAGTAAGGTACAACTATGGTAACGTATTTGGCGCTTGCTCGTTTTGCGGCGTCTACCATTAACAATAGTTCCATCAGATTGTCTGAAGGACCGAAGGTAGATTGTATCAAAAAAACATCGCATCCGCGAATTGACTCCGCAAAATAAGGTGCCATCTCTCCATCACTAAAAATCTGAATTTCAGAATCCCCTAATGGCTTTCCATAGGAGACCGCAATTTTTTCCGCGAGATACCTGGTCGCGCTTCCTGAAAAGATCTTTACAGTGGACATTTTTATTGGCTTCAAATAAAAAATAGGTGGTTTTATCCACCTATTTCCTTATTCTCGTTGTCCGACTAGGGCTCGAACCTAGACTCTTCTGGACCAAAACCAGACGTGTTGCCAGTTACACCATCGGACAAAACAACGGAAACATTTTACTGCCCCGTTTTTCGGATGGCAAAGTTAAAATTAATTTTAATAAAAATAAATCCAGGATGGGAAATTATTCTAGTTATTCTCCTCGGCCTTTTTCATTTGCTCTTCAATAAACCCATCAGCGAAAAACTGGTATTTGTTAAGGATAGATTTTACCGCATTTCGAACTTCCTGATAGCTTTCAAAATTTAGCTTTTGGTATTCATCCGTAGCATACCCCTGCCAGATGGATGAGTTTTGTTTTCGGTCGAATACTTGTATTAATAGCGTCCCCTGCGAAAGACCAAATTTGAGTTGATTGTACTCCAGGTTACGATCTTTACTTTTTATCCATTGATTTATGTCGGGCTGGTCGTAGCCTCTCAGATTCAAACTGTCAACATAAATGGCATAATTGAGTAATAAGTCTGGTTTTCTTTTTTTCCTTTTATAGCCCAGGAATTTCATGTGCTGCTCTATAGAAGATCTGATCAAACTGGTATCCGAATCTTTAAGTGCATAGCTGGTAATGAAATCATAAGAGTTATACTTGTCGAACCTACCTTTATAGCTGTAATCGTACTCCACGGGTAGTTCTTTGTATCCGAAACAGCCTGCCAGCAGCACAGACAACAGAACAATACTTGCTTTCTTCATTTCACCGACATTTAAAATGGCCAATGAAATTAGGAATTTAATGGAATTAAGTCAATGCGTAAATCTTTCTTTTCGTCAAATTGTCATCTTGACAACTGTTCGCCTATCCAGTTTTTTGCATTTATGAATGGTTTTATCCACGGGGTAACGTCATCATCGGTTCTGTTTTCTGGGTAATGCCCCCAATTATGTGGATAGAGCGACCGTTCAATATGAGGCATAATGGCCAAATGCCTGCCATCATGGGAGGCAACAGCTGCACAAGCGAAATCCGAACCGTTAGGATTACCAGGGTATTGACTGTAATGGTATTTGGCAACAATATTATAGGCATCTTCCGGTTCGGGGAGAACGAATTTCCCTTCACCGTGAGCTACCCAAACCCCCAGCGAAGTGTCAGTCAATGATGTTAGCAAGATGGAATTATTCTCTGGAATATCTAGTGTCAGGAACGATGATTCAAATTTACCTGAATCATTATGTACCATTTTAGGATGTGATTTTATCGATGGATAGATAAGGCCGAGCTCCATCATGAGTTGGCATCCGTTGCAGACTCCAAGGCTCAGTGTATCAGGCCGGGCATAAAAATTATCAAGTGCGGCCTTAGCCTTTGGATTGTATATAAAAGCTCCTGCCCAACCTTTTGCAGAACCCAGCACATCACTGTTTGAAAAACCACCTACGAATACAATAAAGTTAATATCGCTCAAATCTTCCCGACCATTAATGAGATCAGTCATGTGTACATCTTTAACATCAAAACCTGCCAAGTGCATACACCAGGCCATTTCACGATCTCCGTTCACCCCCTTCTCACGAATAATGGCGGCTTTTATATTTGTTTTTGATTTCCTGTTGATGTCAATTCCCAGATCATTTAATCGACCGGTAAATCCTGTTGGGAATCTAAATTCAAGTGTTTGTTCCTTATAATTTTTATACCTCTCGCCGGCTAAATGTGCTCCACTTTGTTCCTTATCAAGCAGGTAAGAAGTTTTAAACCAGGTATCTCTATATTTGTTGATGTCCAGCGTAAGTCCGTCGTTGATTTTCAATTGGCGGTTAGCAGTACATTTTCCGATTTTAACGCAACTCAGGCCAGCGTTCATCAACTGATCTATATCTCCGCTTTTAACTTGTAAAATAAGTCCGGGTTTTTCGCAAAAAAGAAGTTTAACAACGTCCTTCTCCTTGAAAGAGGTTAGATCAATTTCCAGCCCAATATTTTCTGTAGGAAAACACATCTCAAGTAGCGCAGTTATCATGCCCCCGGCGGAAACATCGTGGCCGGCTAATATTTTACCTTGTTTGATGAAATCCTGGATGCTGTCAAATGATTTAACAAAAGCGGTGGATGCGGCAACATCGGGTACATTATTGCCAAGTACATTTCTTGTTTGGGCAAAGGAACTTCCACCCAGGGCAAAATCATCCGAACCTAAGTCCACATAAACTAGTTCAGAATCCTCTATGGGCTTAATATTTGGACTGACAATTTTTGAAACATCTGATGTTTCAGCGGCAGCGCTTACTATAACAGTACCGGGGGAATATACCGTTTTGCCATCAGGGTATTTTTGGGTCATCGAAAGTGAGTCCTTTCCCGTTGGTACATTTATACCCAGGTCAATGGCAAATTGACCAAGCGCTTCTACAGCGTAGTAGAGTCTGGCATTTTCACCTTTGTTTTTTGCAGGCCACATCCAATTTGCGCTTAACGAAACGCCTTTCAATCCATGAGTTAATGGCGCCCAGATCAGATTGGTCAAAGCTTCAGCCACAGACAACCTGGACCCTACGGCAGGATCAATAAGCGCAGGTACCGGAGAGTGACCAATTGAAGTGGCAATTCCTGTTTTGTTCTTGTAGTCAATGGTCATAGCGGCCACATTGTTCAAAGGTAGTTGTACCTCTCCGCATGTTTGCTGCTTGGCCACTTTTCCGGTCACTGATCGGTCAACCTTGTTCGTTAACCAATCCTTGCAGGCCACAGCCTCTAATTGCAAAACAGCGTTTAAATACTCCTCAATTTTATTTTCATCATATACCAATTCTTTGAAAGAGTCACTGGATGTTACATCCTGCAATATTGTCTTTGGAGAAGAACCGAACATATGATCAAGTTTCCAGTCGATTGGGTTCTTCTCAGTTCTTTTATTTTCGAATACAAACTTGCCATCATCAGTTACGTCACCTACCACATACATCGGTGATCGCTCGCGTTCGGCGATATCGTTTAACACCTGAATGCTTTTCTCTTTTATCACCAGGCCCATCCGTTCCTGCGACTCGTTGCCCACAATCTCACGATCGGATAGGGTAGGGTCTCCTAATGGAAGTGCGTTAACATCTATTCTGCCGCCGGTTTCCTCAACTAGCTCTGAAAGGCAGTTAAGATGCCCGCCCGCACCGTGGTCATGGATAGATATGATCGGGTTTTGTGATGATTCTTCCAGGGCTCGAATTGCGTTCATAGCTCGTTTTTGCATTTCAGGGTTGGACCGCTGGATTGCATTTAATTCAATAGAATTGCCAAATTCGCCCGTAGCTACAGATGAAACGGCGCCACCACCCATTCCTATTCGGTAGTTATCTCCACCGAGTATAATAATCTTATCTCCTGGCTCAGGCGTGTCTTTCAGGCTGTCTTCCTTTTTGCCAAAGCCAATGCCTCCTGCCAGCATAATCACTTTATCAAAGCCATGATACTTTTCGTTTTCCTCATGCTCAAAAGTCAGTACACTACCGCATATCAGCGGTTGACCAAATTTGTTTCCAAAGTCACTGGCTCCGTCCGAAGCTTTTAT
>JBCDHA010000276.1:0-5572 GCA_038750705.1 Bacteroidota bacterium | reverse complement strand
ATAAGCCTCCTTCATAGATCGAATTTCCGTTAAAGCCTGATCAAATTTATTTTGGTACAGCAGCAATTCTACTTTAGCATAATTTCTCATGGCTGCCTCAGTGCTATCTAAAGCAATATTATCTTTAATTAAAATACTCAACGCCATAGCATCGTTGGCAATCTCCCTTGTTGTAGCCTCCTTTAGGATATCAAGGTGCTCCTGAGACAATTGAAAATCGCCTTTGTAATAAGAAAGTTTGGCATTTCGCAGTTTGGCTTCATAACCTAACTCATCGTCTTTATGAGATTTTTCAACCTGAGAATAAAGAAGTGTCGATTCCCAAGGCTCTTCAGTTAGTAAATAAATATCGCCTAAATCTATTTTGCTGCGAGCTTTGATGTCAGCATTGGCACGCGGTGTATTTATTATTTTTTGTAGAATTAATTTGGCTGAATCCTTTTCATCAAGGTAAAAAGCATGAAGCAAAGCTTTATTTCTCAAAGCTTCTAAGGTATTGCGCGTTATTCCCAGCTCATTGATAAAGATGTTATAGTCATTGACTAGATTTCGAATTTCGCGCTCATCAATGGGATATGTGTTTCTCACTCGCTTTTCGTAAGAGCGAATGAGATACATTTTAGCTAACAGGTAGTTATAAGAATCGGGATATTGGCGGATAACATAGCTGAAAATTTTAATCGATGTATTGTAATCGTTATTATCTAAAGCTATCAGGCCTATATTAATACTTCTTGTGCCTTCAGAACCAAGTCTCCGATCTATAGCACGAGCTTGCATAAAGGCTCCGTAAAAATTCTTTTGCTGAAGGTTTACCCAGATAAGTAGCTCACCGTATATCTCACTATTAGGTTCTTCTTGAATTTTATTGTAGAGCAGGTTTTCAAGACTTTCCAGTTCTTCGGTTTTCGCTAAAAGATTTTGAAGGGTATTCTTTACGTAGTTTAGGTTAGATGGATTTTGGCTCACGTACTTAAGGTATTCTTCAACCATGAGATCCTTGTTGTTCAATATGCGGTATATATTCGCCATTTCAAGTGAGTAGGCGTTAGGATTGTTAATCACTTTTCGTCCTGACTGAAAGGTGCGCACCGCATAATTCGGAAGTTGTTTGTTCACAAAATAATCTGCGGTAATTCTGGTTTTATATATATCCTGACTTACTCTGGCAATAACCGAAGAAAAATACGCATCGGCACTTTCATCGCCTTCAGCTACTCGCTTCACTAAACCAAGATCCAGTTGATAGTAAAGATTGCTTGGAAATCTTTTCATCAAACGCTTAATGTACTTTTCTGATTTTTTAAAATCACCTTGCTCCAGAAGCAGGAAAAAGTAATTGTTGTGAATCAGAGGAATATTGGAAAAGTCTTTAGCAAGGTTATCGAATAAAACCATTGCTTTATCGTAATCACCCTGCGAGTAGTATTCGTTGGCCAACTGAACATCAGAATTCTTCTGACTAAAGAGGTTGGTAGAAATGGTAAATAAAATAAAGAAAATGCTGCGCCTCATATCTGTCAAAGATGTAACGAAGTTATTCACGTACTAGTTATATATAATACTTTAATAAATAAATTATTATTGATTATTGTCGTGTGGATACGTGGAAAAATAATTTAAATAATTATTGCGTGATAAAAATGTGGATCGGACGTGCAGGAGTGTGCTCTTTTCCACACTTGAAATTAAGATAAAACGTTGTAAATGAGTAATATAGGTTGATATCCACATTGGGTGGTATAAATGTGGATACGGGTGAATAAGCTTGTAGTTGTTTGTTAAAATGTGGAAAAGAGGTAAATGCGGGTTTGCTTTCCAGGCGAGTGGTATGTCGAAGCCTAATAACCGGGATAAGTTGTATGGAATGGTTGTTGTCAACAGCAAGATAACGAGTTTTCCACATTCAGAATTCTATGGCGTCAGGAGCTATTTCAAAATTGGCGCGAATGGTTATGGTTTGCTCACTGGTGGATTGTTCATAAAAAAGGACGGGTTCCGGTTCAATGTCCAGCAAAATATTTCCGGAATTCCAGACACCATTTTGATCTTGATCTACTAAAATACGTATCCGGTAAGTTCCCGGGGTAACGTATTTAAAGTCGAATTGTGTTTCGTTGATTCGTTCGTTAACGATATTGTCCTGATTGTCTAAAAGTTGTATAATAAAACTAGGGCGATCAGTATTGATTTGAAGGGCTATAAGACCAAGCTGGTCACTGGCGGTAAAGGCTAGATCTGTCTTGATGTTTGATGAACTATCTAGTTCTGCGGTTATGAAAGATGCAGATGCGAAACGAATATGCGGTTTTAAATCGGGTTTAGGCGGAGGAATATAGGTAGAATCATTTTTAGTGCTGGTACTATCTAAAGCTACTTTAGATCTTTGATTCGGTTCGGACTTTTCTTTTTCCTTTTTGTCAAAAAGCTGTTTATCAAGTAAATAGAGATATTCAAGAGATCGGTGGTCTTTGCTCCAAAAGAAATGAGAAGAATCAAGTGAGTAGACATGGGTAGAATCGATATAGACATATATACTGTCAAAATTAATGGCTACTATAGGTTTATTAAAGTTTAATGAACCTTGAATGAGTCTCTCTTCGATTATTACTTTTTCGAGTGTAAATTGTTGATCTAAGTCTACAGGTTTGCGTTGGGTAGGTTCAAATTTTAGATATACAGTATCTTGTGCTATTTGATTTAAGCTGTCCTGTGCTGTAATAAATAGTTGAAGACTGTCCCTAATTGTGAAAGTGTTGTATATCTGAATATTACTTTGTTCTTCATCTGAAAAGGAACTGATAATCTGGTCATCGGAGTTGGGCAGCAATTGATAGTCTAGTAGAGGTTTGTTGTATTTTATATTATAGGTAGTACCAGACTGCCTGTAACTCTGCAATTCTAATGGCCTTACATCAAGATGAAGAAGGGGTATGTTAATGTTCGCTATGGACGAATCGAGTTGGATGATGCCCGATTTAAATCCATAGCTCTCTGATTTAGACTCTGTAATAAGGTTTTTATTATCATCTTGAAAGGCGTAAATTTTGTAGGTAGTTGATTTGAGATTATCAAATGTATAATCACCGTTTTCATCCGTTTTAGTAAAATATAAGGGAGGTCCGGTAAATATGTCGAGTGTATCGTCTACCTGGTATAGCGCCACTGTAGCATTTTCAACTACTTTGTCACTAAGATGGAACTTCACATTGCCGGATATGCTGAGGGAATCGAGGTAGGTACCACTGGAAAAGGCAAGTTTCAGATTTTCTGGAGGATTACTTTCGGTAATGTCGACAATAGCTTCACGAAAGTTAAAGGTAAAAGTTGTGCTATCTGGCAGATCCTCTTCAAAAGTTATAAACGCTTTATTTTTTCGGTATTTAATATCGAATTCGATGTTAACACGGGGTGATATGATGAGTTGTTCCTTCGGATTTTCTGTTTTAATAAATTCATTAAATGTAAGTTCTACTTTATTGGCTGATACATTAATGGCGCCTTGAACAGGATCGGATTCAATTAACTCAGGAGGGTCCTCATCTTTAGGGCCACCGGTAGGTTGCGTCTGATTGGCACATGACCAAGTGGCAAGCAGGAAAAGAAAAAATGGAAAGCGGTATTGTGTCATTATTTGACCTTCATTACAAAGATGAGACTTGAATAATTATTCTTATTATTTTTAGCGTAACTGTTTGATTTATAGGCAGTTATTATCGAATTAAAATACTTAATAACACTAGAGTTTTTATATTTCTCGCTCAGAAGAGATACATAATAGGCATCAAGCTTCATGGGAATGATATCATCAATTTTTAAACCATATTTTTGGGCTAACGTTTTCATACTACTTTGGTTAAAATGATAAAGATGACGAGGTACGTCATACGCGGCCCAGTAGTTTTTATAATGCGTGGCATCAAAGCTGTTATGATTGGGAACGGCTATAAAGATTCTACCATTCTTGTTAAGCAGTAGCTTGATACGTATGAGGTAGTCAGCAAGATCGGGTATATGTTCAAGAACGTGCCAAAGACTAATTAAGTCATACTTGTTTTTAGGGTTAATTTTATCGAGTGAATTTACAATAGTGTCATTTTCCAGTTGCTCTGCTGCTATTGTGCGAGCGCCTGCATCAGGTTCAACGCCATGAACTGTCCAGCCTTTAGATTTAAGCTTAGCTAAGAAGTGGCCGGTACCACAGCCAATATCCAGTGCTTTACCTGTTTTAAGGTATTTACTAATAAGTTCGAATTTCCAGGAAAGAGTAAATTTTCTGGCGATAGAATAGATCCAATTGATCAGGGTATTTGATTTGTTTTGATGGGAGATGTATTCTGCAGATTCATAATAGCCGGACAGCCTATCGGGTGTTGGTCTGGGGTTGGTGAACAGAAATTCACATTGCCGGCATTTCGTAAGCGCAAACTCCTCCTGGCTGATGCTGTGATCTTTAATGATGCGATCATTTTGAAGAGAGTGACTGCCACAAACAGGGCAATGGTCTAACCTTTCGAACATGTTACTTTGAGAGGTATACCATTAATATGGATATATCGGCAGGAGTTACCCCGCTTATTCGTGAGGCCTGACCAATGGTAGAGGGTTTAATGGTATTTAGTTTCTGTCTTGCTTCTGATGATAATGCCGTAATGGCGTTGTAGTTGAAATTACTTCTAATTTTCTTTTCTTCCAGTGCACTCATTTTTTGGGCAAGTTGACGTTCTTTTTCTATATAGGTGGAATATTTGGTTTGTATTTCGGCTTGATCTAATATATCCTGGGTATAATTTGAAAAGTAGGTTTGAAACTCAGGGGTCATTGCTTTGATCTGATGGATGCTGACCTCCGGCCTTTTAAGTATATTAATTAAAGGCGCTTGTTGCTTGATCGTGGCAGTATTAATCTCTGATAAGTGTGCGTTCAGGTCGGAGGGTACTGCTTTTTTGTGCGTTAGATCATTCAATAATCTGTTAATATCATTCTTCCGGTCGAGCATACGGTCCAGTCTTTTATCGGATGCTAAGCCGATGGCGTGACCTTTTTCTGTAAGGCGAAGGTCTGCGTTATCCTGTCTGAGCAAAATCCTGAATTCTGCGCGTGACGTAAACATGCGGTAGGGTTCGTCCGTTCCTTTATTGATTAAATCATCGATAAGTACACCTATATAGGCTTCTGATCGCTTTAGCGTAAAGTCTCCTAAATCGTTTATTTTTCTATGCGCGTTGATTCCGGCTATTAAACCCTGACATGCGGCTTCTTCGTATCCGGTGGTGCCGTTTATCTGACCTGCAAAGTAGAGGTTTTCAATCGGTTTGGTTTCAAGCGTAAGATTTAATTGTGTTGGTGGAAAGTAATCGTATTCTATAGCATAACCGGGACGAAACATCTTGGCTTTTTCAAATCCGGGTATTTGTACAATAGCCTTTTGCTGCACGTCTTCCGGTAGCGACGTTGAGAATCCGTTAACGTATATTTCAACCGTATTCCAGCCTTCAGGCTCAACAAAAATCTGATGACGATCACGTTCGGCAAACCGATTGATTTTATCCTCGATAGACGGGCAATACCT
>JBCDHA010000275.1:0-5584 GCA_038750705.1 Bacteroidota bacterium | reverse complement strand
GCATAATGGTGATAAAACCATTCTACGTGCCGTCAACTCTATTCGGGCACAAACTTTTACGAACTGGGAATTGGTAATTATCAATGATGGTTCCACCGATCAAACCTTAAGGCTGTTAAACAAGATCAAAGAAACGCGTTTAAGGATTGTGTCATTATCACATTCAGGAATCGCTAAAGCATTGAATCTTGGTTTGAAGATAGCCCAGGGCGCATATATAGCACGAATGGATGCAGACGATGAATGCCTGCCTGACCGTCTAGAAAAACAAGTGGCCTTTCTTAATCAACACCCCGATGTTGGGTTAGTCTCATGCCAGGCGGTTCATGTCGGATCATCTGACCAAGAGGGGTACAAGCACCACATCGAATGGACGAACGAGCTACACTCGCCGGATGAAATCTACCATGCACGCTTTCAGGAAGCTCCTTTTGCGCACCCAAGTGTCATGTTTAGAAAATCATTGTTTTATAAATATGGAGGTTATAGTGAGGCAAAAATACCCGAGGACTTTGAACTTTGGCTTAGGTGGCTTCACGCCGGTGTACGTATGCAAAAACTCCGGGAAGTACTGCTCAAGTGGTATGATTCTCCTAACCGGTTAAGCAGAAGTCACCAGAATTATAATAGCGATCTCTTTTTTGAAGTAAAAGCCTATTACTTCGTTAAGTGGTACACGAAAAAAGAAATAAAGCGGTCCATTTGGGTATTCGGAACAGGAAAAACGGTAAACAACCGTATTAAACCGCTAAAAGCCATCGGAATCGAACCTGAAAAATTTATAGATGTTCTACCTAAAACTGCTGCTCATATTATACATTACCAGGACTTACCCAAAGTAAGTGAGCACGGGCCTTTCCTGCTTTCCTATGTGAGTGACCGCAAAGGTAAAAAGGAGATCAGAGATTTTTTAGGGCAGCGTAACTATAAGGAGGGAACAGACTTTATTATGATGGCTTAACCACCAAAGTGCAACACAGGAAAGATATCTCTAAGCAAGCTAATACATCATAAGCTTCTAAGGCAATTAGACCCCGCCTACCTGAGGGCCTCCAATGCTAAATCCAGATTTCGTTTCATATATATCTTTATTGGAGCTATTTGATTTAAATGAGCTGTTACCAACGTACCGTACATGACTGAGAGAAAGAGGTTTGCTATTTCTTTGGTATCAGATCTTTTGGTAATCTCCGCATTGAAAATAGCTTCCAATACAAAATTTTCTACAAGTTGATGTAAGGAGCGTATCTCTACATCCTCTAATTCCTCGGCGCTGTACAATTGAATGCGTTCGGCCATTTTCAGCGAAACAGGGCCGGGAGGTCTTTTCAGACTTGTTAAGTAGCTTATTAGGCCTAATATCACTCCGGGGTGATTCATAAATGACTCGCATAGTTTATCCTGAACTAAACGTAGCCCTGCCAGCCCGACGTAATCCGTCTTGGATAGTTCCACGGCTCTATGCAAAAGCCACACACGTAAGTAGTAAAGAAGAATGTCGTCTTTTTGGGGAAAGTACTTAAAGAGTGTCACTTTCGATACCTTCACCCGCTCACAGATCATATCTACATACAGTTCTTCAAATGAATTTTTTCCAACTAAATTGATTGCCGCCTCCAATATTTGAAGTTTTAACCGGGCGGATTTTTGTTGACGCAGCGTTACCACTTTTATAAAGTTTACTCAAGTAAAGTTAGCATTTATATAAGTGGTAAACAACGATTTAGGAACATGCCTTAAATTCAAGCGAACCAATCGATCAGAATGAAAAAGATAAAATATGTTTTGCTGGTATTAGGCTCATATGCCTGTACTATTCCAGCCAATGAAACCGGCCTCATCACAGAAAAGGCGATGGTAGTAAGTGCACACCCATTGGCATCCCAGGTGGGCTCGGCTATTCTTAAGCGTGGTGGCAATGCAATTGATGCGGCTATCGCCACACAATTCGCCCTGGCAGTGGTTTACCCCGTCGCTGGAAATATCGGAGGTGGCGGGTTTATGGTGATCAGAATGCACGATGGAAGTGTTAATACTTTGGATTTCAGAGAGAAGGCCCCACTCTCTTCAAGCGAAACTATGTACCTGGATTCCGCTAATAACGTGATTGAAAACCTAAGTACCCGTGGGCATTTGGCAAGCGGTGTACCGGGCTCAGTGGAGGGTATGGTGAAGGCATATGAAAAATACGGTACCATTTCCTGGGCGGAGCTTATTCAACCCGCGATCAACCTGGCATTAAAGGGTTTTCCACTTACGGAGAGAGAGGCTAACGGATTAAACCGCAACCAGGAAAACTTCTCTACCTACAATACACTTCCCCCGAATTTTCTTATCGGTGATTGGGAAGTCGGCGATACCATTCGCTGGATTGATTTGGGACATACTCTGGAAAGAATCAGAGATAAAGGCCGGGCAAGTTTTTATGAGGGTGAAACTGCAGAACTGATTGTAGAAGAAATGCAGCGCGGTAATGGCATCATGTCCTTGGAGGACCTGAAAAATTACGACGCACAATGGCGGGAACCGATTGTAGGCACTTATAATGGTTTGAAAGTCATTTCTATGGGTCCACCATCAAGTGGTGGAATAGCGCTGATGCAATTGTTGAAGTCTGTAGAAGGGCGGGAATTAGGAGATCATAATTCCGCACAAGCGCTGCATTTGATGGCGGAAGCAGAACGCCGAGTATATGCTGATCGGGCAACACATTTGGGTGATGCCGACTATTACAACGTACCCATAGAGGAGTTGCTTGATTCCGCCTATAATGTGGATAGAATGACGGACTTCTCTCCTACCGCCAAAACACATAGTGACTCATTAGCCGCAGGTGTTTTCGCTTTGGCTGAATCAGAACAAACTACACACTTTTCTATCGTAGATCCGTTTGGCAACGCAGTTTCCGTGACAACAACTTTAAATGGTGGTTACGGCTCCAAGGTGGTAGTGGCCGGAGCAGGGTTTTTATTGAATAATGAGATGGATGACTTCAGCATCAAACCCGGCTTTCCGAACTACTACGGGCTGGTAGGCGGAAAAGCTAATGCCATAGAACCTGGTAAGCGCATGCTCAGCTCTATGACACCTACCATTTTAGAAAAGGATAACCAACTTTTTATGGTGGTAGGCACACCAGGTGGTAGTACCATTATTACTTCCGTATTTCAAACCATCCTCAATGTGCTGGAGCACGGCATGACCATGCAGCAAGCGGTGAGCGCCGGGCGGGTGCATCACCAATGGAAGCCGGATAAGATCTTTTACCAGGAAGGAGCTATTTCCAAAGATGACAGCCTTTCATTAGCTGAATTAGGCCATGAGTTGCAGCAGAGAGGGCCATATGGTAAAGTGGACGCCATCTTGGTATTGCCGGATGGGAAGCTGGAAGGAGGCGCCGACCCGAGAGGTGATGATACTGCAGTAGGGTTTTAGATGAAGGGGTTTTTACTTTTAACTATACTTACGGATATGAACTGTATCACCTCCTTGTCCGTTTTTTAATTGACTCCAGCATGCGCTTCTTCTTTTGAGCTTTCTTCAGTCCTTCGATGACGTCTTTCTTGGTGGTACGTTTTTTAAAGTCAATCTCAAAACCCAGGCGAATGTTGTACCGGTTAGGGAATGGCGTATCCCGGTTGTAGCTAAAGTTGTACATGACCTGGACGGTGCCTTTCATGTGCCGGCTTATGTTATAGCGGTTGCCAATACCGGCATAAAAGCTACGGACCCAATCCCGCTGTTGCTCCCCGGGCACAGCTCCGTTCGGCACAAAGGTGCGGAGTTGCTCTCCGGCTGTACAGAGGTAGAATCCCTTGAAAAACCGGTAGGTGGCGGCAAGCCGTGCTCCATAAACGGTGTTGTCCACGTTCAATTGCTGTTTGTCTTTGTTAAAATCGATGCGATACAGGTAGCTTCCATATACATGCAGTCGCTCGGTAAGTTGGAAGCCTATGTAAGGGGCAAAGTCCAGTTGTGTGCCTTCACTTCTGAATAGCTCGAGGTTAGCGCCGGCAATGAGTCTCTCCCGAATAGGCCACTCCGCGGCCTTGGGGATGTCCAGTAGCGCTTTGGAAGAATCTGTTTTTAGCTGGGACAGCTTTTCTTGCGCTTCATCAACTTTGGCTTGGTAGGCCTTCAGTTTTGTGTTGGCAATGTATTTGGATTTTTCGGTAATGCGCTGTCTGACAAATGTGGGGTCGCTGTATTGCTGCGCTTTTTCGATGTATTCCTTTTGCAGTTGGATGTATTCTTCATGCTCGGCTCGTGTTTGGTCTAGAAGACTTTTCTGCTCATCCAGGGTACCTAACTCATCGAATTGTTTGATTATTTCTTCTTCGGCCTGGTTTTGAACATCGGTGAAGTCGCCGGCTTTCACTTTTGCGGTCTGCTCTGCTACTTCTCCGGCCTTGCCATTGTACTCGTCTAGTTTGGCGGTGACTTGATCGATGTTCGCCTCGCCTTTGAGGTTGTCAACCGCAGTGGTGGTGCTTTTGGTGATGTCATCGGCCTGGTTTTGCCAATCATCCAGTGGGGTGTCGTTGAGCAGGTCTGTGTCTAGTGGATTATCGATGTCAAGTTCTTTTTGGAGGTCGGTGAGTTGATCGGTATTGAGCTCGGTGTCCAGCTTTTCAGGAAGTAGATCGTTATCTATTTGGTCTGTGAAACTGTCTGTCGGTAGGTCCAGGCTTTCAATACCGGGTAATTTGGTGTCCGGAAGTTTTTTGGTGATGCGTGGATCGAGTTGGCCTTGGGCACGGTTCAGTTTCTCTCTGGCTCCTTGCTGCCACTGGGTGAGTTTTTGATTGATTTTGCGTCCGGGCAGCTGGGTGATGCTGTCTATCTTATCCAGGTAGTTTTGGTGGGGCAGGTTAAGCGCCTGGAGGCTATCGGCTCGCTTTTGATATAAGTTTTGCAAGGAGTCCAGTTTTTGATGGGTGGCTTGCTGTTGGTTGAGCTGTTGTTGCAACCGGTTTTGGGTTGAATCGGGAGCGTCAAGGGAGGCCTGCAGTTTTGCCTGTACGGCCTGGATGGCCGAATCGATGGGGGTTGTCTGCAGTTGGACGCTGTCTACTTTGTTGAGCCCGTGTTGCAGGCTGTCTGCAAGGGTACTTTTTTGACTGTACGAAGTCAAATGAAAAGCGAGCAGTACTATGGTAAGCAGGTGTTTCAATGTACGAAATAAATGGCAAAATTAGGTTTTTTTAGTCCGTTTTGAGATGGAATGGTCAGTTTTTTGGTGGTCTAGGTATGAGTAAAGACGATGCTCCAAGCTTAGTCGATGGCTTGGCTTCGGTCGAAAGGTATTCATGAGCTTTTTAAGTCTTTGGGTCAATTGTATGTTTTTCTTTTTTTAAGCTATTTTCTGTTTAAAGCTATGGCCAGAGGCCTATAGTCTAACTGTCACTTGGGGTTACCTGAGCTAATGATGGGGACGCTTCTTAAAATAAACCACTATGGGCTGAAAGCGCCATAGTTTGTGGTTAGACTGAAAGTCTTCTTATTCCAAGATGAAATCCGATTGGTCATCATCTTTAGGCCTTCGATGGTGTTCAAGATATTCATTGACCATAGTATCTGTAAT
>JBCDHA010000274.1:0-5596 GCA_038750705.1 Bacteroidota bacterium | reverse complement strand
TAGGCTTCTTGCGTACGAACATCCACCGAAACTAAGCCTAAAAGTTGACCTGGGACACCCAAAGTCAACCTAAAATCAACTCCTAAAACCTATAAATGACTATTTTAACCTGTAACTCGATACAGGTGTCGAAAACAGGAAAGTGGTCAGACGACTAAAACCTAAAAGGCCACCTGTATGTTTTACAGGTGGCCCTCTTTTCAGTTCGGTGCTATAGATGATTAATCATCGCTTTCTACATTTACGACATTATCATCGGGAATTCTATCGATCAATTTATTGTATGGGTCTATCCCCGCTTTTGCCGGTTCCCGGTTTACCTTTATTTCAATGGTTTCTTCACCCGGTTTTACCTTGTGCTTGGCTAAATAGATCGGGTTTGTCCTGTCGCGCCCATTTTCATCCGTATCATCTGCCGCAAAAACACCAATATCGATATAATCGCCGTCATACTGCGCAGGCGTTTCCATACCCAGGCTGTCTGCGTAAAGCTTATTGGATTTTATTTTAAGCGTAACCAGGTATTCTTCATCGCTTACTTTTTTAACCTTAGCTTCTTCTGTCTTATTAGAGTACAAGGTGATCTTTTTCCACGTGTCTTCAAGATAATACTTCAGGCTATCGGGGGTATAGGCTTCAAGATGCCGGTAAAGGTCTGAACTGCCGGGGTAGGGTGGTTCCTCTCTGAGGGCGAACTCGTTCCGGAAGTTCATCATAGCGCTGTCAATAGCCACCTCACCAATATAATCCCGTAAAGCGTACAGTATCAGGCTCCCTTTGTTATACCATTGGTATGAACGGTTGCAGTTAATGAAAGTATTTTCTTTTTTACTTTCATTAGAACGACCTCGTAAATAGTCGTCAAGCTCATCTTTTAAGAAGCGCTTCATATTATCCTTGCCATATTTACGCTCTGTCAATATTAAAGCTGAATACTCAGCGAGAGATTCTGAAATCAGATTGGACCCTCGCGTATAATTAGGAGTAATCTGATGCCCCCACCATTGATGCGCCAGTTCATGAGCGGTAACAAAATAGGCGTAGTCAAAGTCATTCGGATCACTAAAATTAGCTAACCACCCAAAACTTTCAGAGTAAGGTACGGTGTTGGGAAAAGACTGGGCAAAACCTGCATACCTCGGAAATTCTAATAATCTCATCTGGCGGAATTGGAAGGAGCCATACGTTTCCGAGAAATACTTCAGTCCATCTTTATAGGCCGCTTCAAAGCGGTCCAGGTTATAATCATGACCGGGGTTGTAAAATATTTCTATGTCTACATTCTTACCGTCGGGAAGCTGCATTTGATCTTTGTATACTTCATATTCGGCAGACACTACATTGAAAAAAGCCTGGATAGGGGTATCCTGAATGTAGTGATAATACTTCCTGCCATCTTCTTCCCATTCTTTTTGGATGTAGCCGGGAGCAATGGCTATCTGGCTTGGTTCTGTGCTAATGACGGCTTCAAATTGAATAAGATCTGCTTCATCTGAGAAGAGTAAAGTTTTTTTGCCATATTCATCCTGATGGGGTGGAAGCTCATAATCCTTTTCCGGGAGGTCGTACTTTCTTCGCGTCTCATCGCTACTTAATTCATTTTGAGCATTGTAGCCTATCTCCGGCATTCCACCACCTACAAATGTACCGTTATAAACTATCTCTCTTGTAAAACCACTGTTCACAAAGCCATTATTTAAAATACTACTAACTACCCTCATATTTAGCGTATCACCGGGTTGCATGGTTTTAGGTAGTGCGTATATTTTGTACCATTCTTGAGGCTTGGAAGCTTTAAAAAGCTGAAACTTAGGCTTCTTTACTTTAAGAGGGAATCTATGCGGGAGTGTGTCGTTTTCATACAATAAATCGAATTTCGAAAGCTGCCCGCTTTGCATGTGAATTGAATCAATCGGCTCCGTGGTTTTGTTTACCACCTGGATCTTTGCATCAAAATAAGCGTCGCGTTCCATAGGGTAGAGGTCTGCTTTAAGACTCACTTTTGTGATCTTAGGCTGGGCTATATATTCATACTTCTTAAGCTGTTTTTCATACTCGGCTTGTCGCTCTTGTTGCTCATCACTGGTCAGATAGGTATTCGTATACACTACGTTAGAGTAGATGAAAGATCCAATGGCAAGTGCCATGGCAAGAAAAACATAGCCTACTACCGTCTGCGGGCTAACGAACATAGATTTAGCTTGTCGAAGTCGTGTCTTAAAGTTACCCTCTGATCCACGGCTGAAGAATATGGAGAAAAACAGCAATAGAAATATGCCTATGGCCGTCCAATAGGAGTTAAACCAAAATAGTGGTTCACCAAAATGCCCCAACCCATTCATTTCAGACCACGTGTAGTTGGGCTTATACGAATAGAAAAACAAATTGAAGTCGTAACTAGCAAAGCTTCTTAAAATAATTAGTACGAGCCACAGTCCGATACTTGCCGCATGACCCGCAAACTTGTTATTCACCAGTAGGTGTACAGCGAATACCAGCATTACCATTTGCAGGTAATCCGGGAAAGAGATTAAATAGCTATCAATCAAATAGGTGGATAGATTGTAATTGAAATAGCCTTTTAAGGTTTGTATAACCAGTCCCACTAAAATCGGAATGGTAGCCAATATAAAGCAAATAAAAGCCATACCCAGGAACTTTGACCCGATCACGACACTGTCTTTAACCGGGAAGGTGTCATTAATGGTTGAATACCCGGTTGACTTATCCCGATGCAGGGTTTCCCCGGTGAAGAATACCAGAATAATGAAGACAAAAATGATATAATCAAATCCCTTATACTCCATGAGAACAGAAGTAACGGGCTGTGAAGGAACGCTGTAAATCGTGTTGCCTATCCAAAAATCAAGAACTAAAAAGATCAGGCCACCAAGAAGTATGGATCTGAAGTATACGTCTTTTATGATGTTTTTTACTTCTATTTTGGTCAGCGCTTTCAATATTTTCCACTGAAAGCTATTGGTAAAGCTCACGTTAACTGCGGATGTGTTAACGGCCTTTTTAACAGCAGTTTCCTCTTTACTGGTCTTAATTTTCCCTTGTTTGGTTTGAAAAAAATGAGTGAAGCTAAACCTGAAATATGCAGCTATAAAAAAAACTGCGCCTACGGCAGCCCAAAGCAGCCTGTTAGCCAGTAAGTTCCCATCTATCTTAAGTAAAAAGCTATTTTGCTCAAAAGGAGTTAAATAGCGCGTTTGATAAGAGAAAGAGTTTAGGCCAAAGGGATCAATGATCTGCACCAAATCCTGGTTTTCTATGTCCTGCGCCAGAAAATTAGCCAGTAAATAGCCGATGAATACTACTATTCCACCCGAGTAGATCGACTTTATATTTCGGGTAAAAACGATGAGTGCAAAGAATAAAGCGGCTGCAAACCACATATTGGGTAGCCAAAGTGTTAACCAGGGCTGGAAATAGTTAGCTAGCGTGTTAGGCCCGTACCTTAATGCCTCCGTCCAACCGGTTCCCGGACCTATTACGCTTCCCAGCCAGACGCCGAGAACACCACCAAGGGTAATGAATACCAAGGTCACGAAAGACCCCCAGAACCTCCCCATGAAATAGGCAGTTTTGGAAATCGGATAACTGAAAAGGAAAGTTCCCGTCTTGTGCTCCAAATCCCGATAGAGTGGAACACCCATGACGGCCGAAGCAATCATAATTCCGAAAAGTGAGAATAAGACATAAAGCTCGGCAATAACCACAGGGGCATTGTGATAGACTTTTTCAGATGCAGGGGTGCTTCCCGAGGCGATGAGGAGGAGCGCTACAAAAGCAAATAGGGTAAAGTAAATATAGGTGGCCGGCCTGCGAAACCTATACTTCAGTTCGAAGGTAAATATATTCCAAAACATAACAGACGGGATTAAAGTGTAATAGGATCTACTTTTTTGGAAATATGACTAAAGTACACATCCTCTAAGTCCGCAGGAACAGGTTCAAAGCCGTTCCCTGGATTTGTATCGCTTTCTACCCTTAAATTAAGTTCTCCCTCAACCAGTTTTGTGGAGATCACTTGCAGGTCCTGCTTGTAACTATCCAGTTCATCTTTTTTAATCGCCTTAGTGTATATCTTACCCTCAAGTGAGGCTATGCCGTCATGTGGCTTTCCTTCCATCATTAGTTCACCACCACAAATAATGGCCATTTGAGAGCATAACGTGCTTACATCTTCAACTATGTGCGTGGATAGAATTACAATGGTGTTCTCGCCAATTTCACTCAAAAGATTGTAGAACCTATTTCTTTCTGAGGGATCGAGACCTGCTGTTGGTTCATCCACAATGATTAATGAAGGATTGCCTACCAAAGCCTGAGCAATGCCAAAACGCTGCCGCATACCCCCTGAGTATGTTCCTAATCCTTTTTTTCGATGTTGGTACAAATTAACTCTTTGCAATAGGCCGGCCACCAAGTCCTTTCGTTCGCTTTTCTTACCTACGCCTTTCATTTGGGCAATATGGTCAAGCATAACCTCTGCATTTATTCGGGGGTACAGGCCAAAGTCCTGGGGCAAGTAACCTAAGCGCTCACGTACAGCCTGTTTGTTTTCAAGAACATCAAGTCCGTCCAATGAAATACTACCGGTATCAGCATCTTGTAATGTAGCAATGGTCCGCATCAAAGTCGATTTTCCTGCTCCGTTCGGACCAAGAAGACCAAACATGCCTTGAGGGATAGTAAGGGATATATTATTTAAAGCCTGTACTCCATTGGAGTAGGTTTTGGACAAGTGCTGAATCTTCAGTTCCATAAATTACACGATTAGATTTTGACAGTTTTAATGACCTAATTATACGATTGTTATCACGCATTTGAAAACCGGGCCGTTGCGAGTGGTAGATTCTTAAGTTTTATGGCGTCGATTAGACACTAAATTCTATTCACTGCGCAGAAATGACAGGTATTTTTCCTATGAGGTCTTCATCCGACAGTGCATTAAGCAGGAAGTGGGCAACTGATATTCTGTTCACAGTAAGGGATGGTCTGGGCGAGTTGCTAAATGATACTTTTATTTGTTGTTTTTTTGAGCCATTTGAAAGTCCTACGGGCCGTACAATAACCCAATCCAATGTTGAACTTTTCAGTATTTCTTCTTGCCGCTGGTGATCTATATACGCTGCATTAATATTGCTATTTGCAATCAACCATTTAAACCAGAAGGGAATGTGGTCTCTGCTTTCCGCTACGCCCCAGGCCGAGCAAATGACCACTTTCTTTATGGGTAAAGAAGAACTTAAGTGTACAATGTTATTCACTGAAGTAGATAAAAGTGTCGGCGGGGTCCTTAGTTTCGCCCAAGGGAAGTCAGAGATTCTGGATATGTTAAGAGTGTTTATAACATATTCACATCCTGTAAGTGCTTTTTTGAGATCATGAATATTCTTCGGATTACCTTCAAATAATTTTAGATTAGGTTGTGTAGCCTCAAAAGGGATATTGGCAATATCCCTTACCAGTACATGAACTTCATGCCCTGCCGACAAGCTTTCTTGAACGAGTAATTTGCCGGTACGTCCGGTACCTCCTAAAATAAGGATGCTCATACGTCAAAAGTAATAACGGAACCATTTTA
>JBCDHA010000273.1:0-5618 GCA_038750705.1 Bacteroidota bacterium | reverse complement strand
TGATATTCCTCATCCTTTAATTGAGGTGAGTTGAATACTGTGGTAGCTTGTTTTAGTTGATCTATTGTTCTGATGCCAACAACGGCCGTTGTCACCGCATCGTGTTGCAGTACATAGCGCAGGGCGGTATGAGTAGGTGATCGTTCGCTGCTTCTTCGGAGAGCGGATTGTAACCTTTCTACCTGGTGCTCGGGCCAATTGAGGTAGGAATCAGGGAGTTTTGTGGTGAGTAAACCTTTTGCCAGACTGCCTCTCACCAGAATGCCAATATTTTTTTCTTGTACCCAGTTTAGACATTGCTCCTCCGGTCTGCGATCCAGCAGACTGTACTGAAGCATTAGGCTTGATATTTCACTTTTGTTTACCCAGCGGTCGATTACATTGGGCCTTATCGATGAGATACCATAATTCAAGATCTTACCTTGTGATTTCAAGATGTTAAAGGCTTCAAGCGCTTCTTCAAATGGATCGTCTAAGGTACCTCCATGCAATTGATATAAGTCGATGTAATCGGTTTGTAACCTCCGTAGGCTGTCTTCAACGGCTTTTAGAATATAAGTTTTAGTAGGGTTCCAATCCCAGCCGCTGCCGTCAGGCCGCCACTGGTTACCAACTTTTGTAGCGATATAGATGTTCTGTCTAATCGCTCTCAGGGCTTTTCCTACTATAACTTCATTCTGACCCCGGTCATATAAGTCGGCTGTATCGAATAGATTGATTCCACTATCAATAGCTGACCTTAAGAGTGTCTTATTATCATTAGAAACATCAAGAGACATACACCCAAACGCGACTTGAGATACATTAAGATTGGACTGCCCTAGTAGCTTAAATTGCATTTATTCAGTTTGAAGTGTATCCACAGGATTAGCGTTGGCGGCCTGATAGGTTTGTGAAGCCATGGTTAATGCTCCAATCACAAGCAGTGCGCCCAGTCCCGTAACTACCTCTAAAATACCCACTGTTACGCTATAATGCTGCTCCATCGCTAATAAGAAATTAAAGGCAAAGTAACTTAAAGGGATGGCTATGAAGGAGGCGATAAGCATGAGTAAGGCATATTCTTTAGAAAGTAAATAAATGATCTGAGCAATAGAGGCGCCCATAACTTTTCTTACGCCTACTTCTTTGGCTCTTGTTTCCGTGCTGTAAACTACCATGCCCAACAAGCCAAGACACCCCACAACAATGGCCATCAAACCCATGAAGCCATAAATTTTCATGAGATTGGAGCTTGCTTCGAAGGCCTCTTCCAGTTCGTCATCGAAGAAGCGCGCCTTGAATTTATGCTCTGGCTCTATTTCTTTCCAGGTGTTTTCCAGGTTAGAGAAAAGTATAAAATGATCTGCGGTGTTGACCTTAAGATTCGCGTATCTAAATTCGGACGGGTCATATCTGAATACAAAGTTTCGGATAGGAGTGCGTAGTAAATCATAATTAAAGTCTTTAACCACTCCAATTATGGTAACATCAATTAAGTTAGAAACCCTAAAAGACCGGCCAATAGCATCTCTGGGGTCGTCAAGCCCCAGATTCTTGCAGAAGGTTTGATTAACGAGTATATGGCCATCTTCGTAGGTGGTTTCCTCATCGAAATTACGTCCCGCTACCAGCTCAAGCCCCAAGTTTGATAAGTAGTTCTCGTCAATTGACATCTGGCTCATACGAAGAGAGTCATCGCGTTCGGTAAGGTATATCCACCTTCTGGGTAATGTGTAAGCGCCAATAATTTCAGAGGATAACGAAACTTCGCTCACCCCGGATTGTCTTGTGAATTCGTTCTTCACGAGTATCGGGTCAACGTTATACAGCTCTACATCAAGCAGGTTGTCTTTTTCAAACCCCATATCAAAATTGATGGAATGTCGGGTTTGTTTCATTTGTACCAATACGCCGATAATGAAAAACAGGGATACTGTAAACTGAAAAACAATTAAGACCTTCTTAAAACTCGTTTTTCCAAATAGTTTTATTGAATGACCGCTCTTCAGGGCAGTTATAGGCTGGATTTTTGAGAAATAAGTGGCAGGAACCACGCCGGCTAAAAAGCCGGTAAACACGGCAAAAATTATGAATAAAAAGGCCATAGGAAGGTCGAAGGTAAAATCAACTGTATTTCCACCGGCCAGCATATCCAGCCAGCTGTCCTTGATCGTAAAGAAAATACCTACGGAACCTAATAGTGCCAGCAGAGATATGATTACCGTTTCTACAATAAACTGATACCAGATTTGCTTCTTGTAACCGCCTACAACTTTTCTTATTCCAATTTCCTTGGCGCGCTTCATTGCCCGAGAAATGGAAATATTGGAATAATTGAAACAGGCAGGTAGCAAGATAAGCAAAGTAAGAACTCCAAATCCAATGACCGGAGGTCCGCCGAAATAGGGGCCAATGTCATCGTTGTAGTTCTTCCACCCCATTACGATTTCACTCATGGGTTGAAGTTGGAAGCTGGCCCTTACGTCATCTTTACTCAAATAGGTCGAAGCTGTTATTTGGTTTAAGGCAGCCTGAACTTCAGTCACGTTTGAGTGGTCTAGCAATATATAGGGATAGTTATCCTGGAAATTAGTCCATTCTCCGGTAATTCGGCCAATTTTTTCATCTCGCTCAAGTGATGTTGTGCTTGAGTATGATGCTAAAACCTCAAAGGTCAGATGGGAATTCTTAGGAGGGTCGGCCATGAGTCCTGACACGGTATAATCTCCTTTTTCTCCAAAAGAAATTACCTTTCCGATAGGATCTTCAGTTCCAAAAAGCTTAGCTGCTCCTGATTCAGTTATAATAACTTGAAAAGGTTGTTTTAAAGCCGTTTTAGCGTTGCCCTCCAGGAGTTGAAATGAAAAAACTTCAAAGAACGATGGTTCTGTATAAAACCCATGTACAGGGATTACTTTGTTTTCGTAATTGGCATCACCGGAGATCCAATCGTTTAGTTTGACCCTATTTCCAGAGATGGAATACTGACTTTCCAGGACATTGAGAATTTCCGGAGGTGCAGAGGCCAGGTCATATACTTGTGTTTTCCTGTCTACGGTGGATACTATTCGGTAAATGCTATCGTAGCTGTTATGAAACTTATCGAACTGTAATAAACTGATGATAAAACCGAGATATAAGATGGTAACAGACATACCAAAGGCCAGTCCGAGTACATTGATGGTGGTAAAAAACTTGTTTCTGGCGAGGCTCCTGGTCGCCACGATGATGTAATTCTTAAGCATACCTAGTGTATTTGAGTTTTTTGCAAATGGATGAATAGAAATTGCCCGTTTTCTTCTTTTTATTGAGGATGAGAATATAAGACTAAACGACTCTGAGTAGTACTTGAGCTTGGCTTTTGTAGCTCCCAGCTTGTTTACGTTATGATGAAACTCTTCCTGCATATCTCCCAATAGGTCCTCCAGTAAGAGTTCTTCACAAAATAAGGCCAGTATACGGTTGGCGAGTTTAGGAGGTTGAACACGGTTCATTTTGAGAATCCCAGGTCTATTTTTGATTCTTTCCAAAGCTCCTCGCGCAATGTTTTCATGGCATTTAATGCTTCTTTAGCGTCCTGAGTAAGTTCAAAGAACCTTTTGCGCCGGCCTCCTCTTTCAGCCGTGGCCCCACCCAGGTGCGAAGTAATATAACCCTTATCTTCCAGCCGTGATATGGTGGAATGTAGCGCGCCAATACTTATCGTTCTATTTGCGCGGAATTCAATTGATTCTTTAATGGCTACGCCATAAGCTTCGGTACCTAAAGTGGCAATAGTGAGCAGTACAAGTTCTTCAAACTCTCCGATAAATCCTTTCATAAGTCAAGGATACGCAAGAGAGAAATATTAGTTTCTATTTTTAAGAACTAATTATTGTAAGTGGATAACTCCACTCCCTTTTTTGGTGTTTGAATAGTACACCCACGTTATATGAACACTAAGTACTATCCAATGGTATGGATGGATTTAACAGGGTGTACCGGGTACAACAAACTTCGTATGCGGCAGAACCTCATGATGAGGTTTCTTTTTTGGCAAAAGAGATAGGTCTTAAATTAAACTTATTTTTCCTGGCCCACGTTTCTAGTCATATCCAGCTAAACTTACAGTATGAACCATAGAATTACCGCAGAAATGCACCATGAGTTTCCTTTCAAGTCGGTACTCAACCTATCCAGTTTGATAAGGTATTGGCGAGAGAATCTTAAGGGGAATAACATATTCAGTGGGTATCCTGCTGACCATTTACTTAAAATGATAGATGCGGTTCCTGAATTCAAGGAACCAATCCATGATTTACGTATTCTTGAAAAAAACAAAGAGCTCCTTGGGCTTTTAATGAGTGCGGTATTTCCCCCTGCGCTTGTGGAAACCGAACTGGCGGGAGCGCTAATCCCGTTCGATTTCAAAGGTTTTTACAGTACGCCTGGTTATCAGGAAATCATGCCTTTTGATCATGTCCGTGAGGATCTGACTATTAATATTCCAGGGAACAACATGAAAGCAGGCAAGATTATGCGGGCCTGCATAATTATACTCAATAAATTCTACGATGCAGACATTGAGTTAGACCTACCTATTCTGGTAACAGTTCCCGATAAAAAAACCGGACTTGATAGTATTTACAAGGTGGAGATCAATACACAGTATACAGATGTAGTAGTGAAAGGCGAGTTAGAACCGTTGGATCGTAAGACTATTCGACACCTTATGGATAATTTGTATGACACTGATTTATGGCTGCAGCACATCAAACCAGACAAGTTTGAGTTTCAGGGGTTCACAATATTTAAACTGGTGGACGTTACGTGTGAGGAGATGTTATCAGCGATAAAATTCTATCTGTTAAGGAAGGATGCCATCACCTGTGAACAAAACTTCGAAGCGATCCAGCAACGTTTAAGATCTATTTTTAAACTTCCTGATATGGGCCTGGGAATCGCCTATTTTGATGAATACAATAATATAATTACCAACTACGGCGCCAGCGAATGGGATAGCTTGATTATGCCTGATGATGGTGAAGCGCTTACGTGCAGCTACTTCAATAAATCTATTTATGAGACAGTTCATGAAACCATGAAACCTGTAATTGTAGAGAACTTGGAAGAGTTAGATCACCTTACACAAATTGAAAAGAAAGTTTTAAAACAAGGCTATAAGAATATCGCAATAGCGCCGCTGGTATCATCCGGAAAAGTTGTGGGCATGCTTGAGCTGGTGACGCCCCATCCGGGAAAGCTAAACCCGGTGAACGCAGGTAAACTGGAAAATATACTACCCATGTTCGCGTCTGCGGTGAGCCGTGTACTGGGCGAAATGCAAACCGAAGTAAGGGCGCTGATACAAAAAGAGTGTACAGCCATTCATCCTGCCGTGGAATGGAAGTTCTTAGAGGCTGGCTATGAAATACTCAGAACGAAAAGAAACGGGACAATGGCCACTCTTGATGATATTACTTTTCAGGATGTCCACCCGTTTTATGGTTTATCAGACATACGAAATTCTTCAGTGGAGAGAAGTGACGCTATCCGCGAAGACCTGATGGAAAACCTGCGGGAGGCGAAAAAGGTAGTGTCTGCATTACTGGAATATAAGAAAATGCCCATTCTGGATGAGATGAACTTCAGGTTAG
>JBCDHA010000272.1:0-5631 GCA_038750705.1 Bacteroidota bacterium | reverse complement strand
GCCGAAAAGCTGCAGCGCTTGTTCGATAATGCGCAAGAAAACCTGGTAGAAGTAGTCCCCATGATTTGGCCATGCGACAACGATTTTGGCATTTTGAAAGACTACTGGGATGATCAATATGCCGCCCATGCCAGTGCACCGGCATTTAGCAGGGTATTCGAAAAATTTCTGAGTTGGAGAAATACGGATTTTGATACCCCGGATACCTGCATGAAGCGAATTAATATTCTATCGCATTCTATGGGAAACCGGGTATTGAAAAAGACGCTACTGGAGTTTAAAGACCTAAGTTTTTTAGGGGAAAACATACCTCTGATTTTCCGAAATGTGTTTATGGCGGCGCCTGATGTTGTTAACGAAACCCTGCAAAAAGACCATGAGGGTAAGATTATCACTCAGGTTTCCAGGAATGTACTTGTATTTTATGCCGCCGATGACCTGGCTTTACGCGCCAGTAAGGTTGTTAATTTAAAGAATAAAGTAGTTTCCAGACGGCTAGGGCATACCGGCCCCGAAAATATGAACCTTGTGCCGAAAAATGTGTACGCTTTCGACTGCGATGAGTTTAACAACAAGTGCGACCCTAAAGGGCATACTTACTTTATGGAAGATAGAGATGGTACACCAACCCCGGTTTTTGAGCAAATGCTCTCAGCGATAAGTACAGGTAGAGTTGCGACAGCAGATAACGAAAGAAATACAGTGATCCTTTAACACTTAAATGAGTACCCAGGCTTTGATAAACGCTCACACTCACATATTTACACAAAAACATGTTCCGGATAAGTTTTTACCCGGAGCCGCTAAATGGCTGGCAGATCAGTTGCTAAAGAAGAACACAGCCAAATTCTTCAAGAAATTGAAAATGAATGCTCTGGCGGATCTAAGTTATAGATATTATACTTTTAAGGCTATAGGGGAAATAGGAGATCAAAACGCTATTTTTAAACATTTGAGAGGATTCTATCCTGAAGACACATCAATTGTTGTGCTATCAATGGACATGGAATATATGGGTGCCGGTAAGGTTCCAGAGTCTTTTGAATTACAGCTTAAAGGGTTGGCTGATCTTAAAAAAATACATGGAAATAAGATCTTACCTTTTGTTTTTGCACATCCTGAAAGACCCAATATACTCGACATTGTAAAAAAACATATTGAAGCTCCCGAAGCTCCCTTCAGTGGTATAAAAATATATCCGGCATTAGGTTATTTTCCAACGGACCCAAGGTTAGACGAAGTTTTTGCTTATGCAGAGGTCAATCAAATTCCGGTTATGACCCATTGCACAAGGGGCGGAGTTTTTTATAAAGGGAAACTGACGGTTGAGCGAAGAACAGATCCTGCAGATGGGAAAGAATACCCAAAAGCAAAGAATAACAAATTTACAGAGGTGTACTCAGATCCTGATCGGTACAGAGCGCTCCTAAATAAATACCCGAAACTAAAAATATGTTTTGCCCATTTTGGCGGAGCCGGAGAATGGGATAAGTATCTGAACAATTCCTGGCACGGACAAGATAACGATGGCAAAAGCTGGTTCAGCAAAGTCAAAGAGCTTTTGATTGAATATGACAATGTGTATACCGATGTCTCTTATACCTTATATGATTCAAAATACTATGGTCTTTTAAAAACTACCCTTATGGATCCGGTCTGCAGAAAAAAAGTCCTTTTCGGAACAGACTATTACATGCTGGAACAAGAAATAAGTGAGAGAGCATTTGGCATTAACCTGAGAGGCCATTTAGGCCAGGAAGACTTCGACCAAATTTCTATAACAAATACAAAAGCCTATTTAAATCTCTGAAAATTATGTTTGCAGATACCCACGTACATCCCATGATGAAATATGTTCATCAGGAAAAAGACAATCTTTGGAATACTTTTACTGCCCCTGTTGCCCCAAGGGGATTGTTAAATAACATTATAGGGATACCTGCGTTTTCGCAGTCCGATATGAGAAGATTGGCAAAAGGTGGCTTTCAATTGATTTTCTGTGCTCTACATCCACCAGAGCAACAAATACTCTTTACCAACGACACTCTTGGCGGTTTTATAACTGATATAGCAGGACCTCAAGTAACCTCTATTCTCAAAAGAAAGATCGAAGAATATAGAAAGCCTGATTACGACCACTTTGATCAGTTGGATGTTGAACTGAAAAAGCTAATTCTTGGCCAAAGCTTATCCAGGAAATTAACTGTTGGAGGTAAGCGAAAAAAATGCTCCTTTCAAGTTGTTAAGGATTTTTCTGAAGTAAAGGATATAATTGATTTTAATGATACTCAGGATAATGAATTTAAAATAGCCGTAGTGCTCACGGTAGAAGGGCTACATGCCTTAGGCAGGGGCCATGTTGATTTTGATGGCTCTAATCCTCACAATGTTAGCGACGAAGAGTTTATGCTTAGACTAGATCGGCTAAAGGGCATTACTAATAACGATGGACACGGCTGGGCCCATACCCCTGTAGTTATGAATATTACTCACGCCTTTGATAATACTATTTGTGGGCATGCTCAAGCACTCGCTAAGGGTACACGCAATAAATTGAAATATCCGGAACAGTTTGGGGATGCACCCAAAAGCTTGAATCAGCCATTATCAACTTTTGGAGAAAAGGTGATAAAAAGAATGTTGAATATAGATGTTAATCCTGCAGGGAAGAGGATTATACCTGATATCAAGCATATGAGTACAGCCACCCGTAGGGATTACTATGCCATCATTGATACACACAACCAGCAAAAACCTCACGATATTATCCCGGTTATCATGAGTCATGCTGCCGTAAATGGTGAGCCGCTATTGAATGAAAGTAATTATAACCCGGAAGATAAAGATAAAGACTATGAGGATAGTAAAACTTTCAACCCCTGGAGCATCAACCTTTACGATGATGAAATTATCAGGATCCATAAAACAAAAGGTCTTATCGGGTTAATCATGGACCAGCGTGTACTGGCTGGTGGCGAAAAAATAAAGCAGCTCAAATGCCGATTGGATGAAAAATCTTATGATGGAGAAAACCCCTTTGAAGGGCTGGATAAAGATGAAGCCTGGTTCAAATTGGTCTTTGATCAAATAGTGCATATTGTAAAGGCGGTGATAAATAGTAACTCAGACGTGGACAAAAAGCTGATTTGGGATCGTATCTGTATCGGAAGTGACTTTGACGGACAAATAGATCCGATCAATGCGTTTAAGAAGGCCACTGACTTCTATGATTACAGAGACGAGCTCGCCGATTGCCTGGATAAACCCGAGCATCACCAGCTAAAGCTGGGGTTATCAACTGATGAGATCGTTGACAAAATATGTTTTGATAATGTCTATGGGTTTATAAAGGCTCATTACAACTGATGTATCTTAAAAGCATACTCAACATAATTGTACTATTGATCATTACAGGCCTGGGGCTCTATATCGGCACTATAGGATTCATCCGTGAAGACCTTAAAGAACGTATCGTAAAAGCTGATCAATTACCTGTAGATTCAGTGTGTATAGAAGGGACGAAATATATAAATCTGGAAAAAGCCGAAGCGATTCTTGAATTTGCGGAACTGCGCTCAAAATATGGAGATTGGGTGACCGATTTTCCGGAATTGGCTATGCTTTTTATTACAGCTATTATTTTTGGCGGGTTGGGTGGCGTGACCAGGTCTGTACATATGTTAGCCAAGAAGCAGCTTCAGTCTTATGATTTTAACTTGCTAATAAACCCTTTTTTGGGGGTATTTATGGGTCTCTTAACCCTTGGTCTTTCCTATTTGATACCCACCATATTTTCGTCCGATAGCACGGAAATAAGGAGGACGACCCTAATTTGTTTCGCTCTTTTTGCCGGTTTGTTTTCCGATCAATTCATACAATCAATAGAAAAAAGATTCCTAAACCTAATAAATAAGACTAATGAAAACGAAAATAATAATTAGTGCATTCACACTGTTAAGCTCAATAAGTTACGGGCAAAGTATTTCTAATAGGGTGTATAAACTGGAAAGAGGGGCATTGGAGAACTTAAATATTCCTAAAGAGCTCAAGATAAGCCCTAACGGAGAAATTCTTACTCCAGCCGAAGGCGATTTTAGTAACCCGCTTATGGACCATGGGAAAATCCTGTTTAGTGAAAGAGAGGGACAGCAAGATCAAGCCGATTTTATATTGAAGTTTAAGAGCAATGGCAAGCTGAAGGGTAAAGTGACTGTGGGATCAGCCACGGAAAGACTGGTTTATTCGGCTTATTACTGCTGCTCCAACCATTCCCCCAAAGATTGTTGCAAGTTGGGAGTAGATCCTAGTGATTGTGGTGCCAACAACGATCCCAAATGCATATTTTGATTTTACATGACGAGAAAATCATCAAATCATTACGATCACTTAACAATCTAACCTTTTGATAGGTAACTCGTTACCTTTGACTATAACCACTACCACTATGAATGCTATAGTTAAAAAACAGGCTATCCTCCAATCGCTGGATTCCATGAATACGGCTGAAATGGATGATGTATTGGATTACATTAAGCAAATGCTTTACAACGAGCACCTTGACCGCGATTATCAGGCATTTAAGAAAAATGCTATGGATCAGATCAATAAGGCGCTACATGGTGACGAACAGTTGGCCGTTTAGTACCTAGTTAGTTGTATTGTACGTAATTGCGCCACTTTTCCAGAGCCTCCTTCATGTCATCCGGAAGCTCTGATGAGAACTGCATACGCTCTTTTGTAACGGGATGAATGAAACCGAGAGATTTGGCATGTAGCGCCTGCCTTGAAATTATTTTAAAGCAGTTTTCTACAAAGCCTTTGTATTTTGAAAAGGGAGTACCTTTTATAATCGTATCACCGCCATAAGTGGCATCATTAAAAAGGGGGTGTCCGAGGTATTTCATATGTGCTCGAATTTGGTGAGTACGTCCGGTTTCTAAATTGCACTTGATCAAGCTTACATAGCGAAGTTCTTCTAAAGTTTCATAATGCGTTATGGCATGCCGACCAATAGAGTCATCCTCAAAAGCCATTGTTACTCTTCTATCTTTTGGACTCCTTCCCAGGTTAATATTTATTGTTCCCGATGATGGTTCCGGTATTCCCCAGACAATGGCGTGATAGGTGCGTTCAATGCTGTGGTCGAAAAACTGTTTTGCCAGACCATTCATAGCTACTTCCGTCTTGGCAATAACTAATAGTCCGGAGGTATCTTTATCAATGCGATGGACCAGTCCGGGCCTGCCGTCATTGCCCTTCATTTCCGGTAGGTTCCGGAAGTGATATGTAAGAGCATTTACTAAAGTTCCGGACCAGTTTTGATAGGCGGGGTGTACTACCATGCCGGCTTCCTTATTAACTACTAGCAGGTGCTCGTCTTCATAAATAATATTTAATGGAATGTCTTCTGGTATCACCTCGGTATCCCTGGGCGGTTCGGGCAAAGCAATGGTAATTTCATCATTCGGATGCACCTTGTAATTAGGCTTAATGTCCTTCCCATTCACCTTTACAAAGCCATCTTTTATTCCTGATTGCAGCTTACTTCTGGTTACATTCGGCAGGCGGTCCATTAAGAATTTATCAATTCTTATTAGGGTCTGGTTAGGGTCTGCTACAATGCGCTGGTGC
>JBCDHA010000271.1:0-5632 GCA_038750705.1 Bacteroidota bacterium | reverse complement strand
AGCGCTCTCATGCAGATAGAAATCATAAAGACCTTCCCAAATTCCATTCCCTACTCTTTTTCTCATCAAAAGAAGATCGTTTTGCACCACATTTATATAGTAAAAATGGCGCAGGCGAACTTTGACCTTTTTTGATTTAACAGGCAGCGTGCTCTGCTTTTTTTGATCAAAAGCGACACAGTTATCCATAAACATACAGTTACTGCAAGCCGGCGATTTTGGAGTACAATGTATGGCACCGAACTCCATGATCCCTTGATTGTATAAATCCGGATGCTCATGATTAATCAGAGTTTGGGCAAGCTGTGCAAAGATTTTCTGGCCGCTGTTGCTCGCTATGTCTTCTTGTAGACCGAAAAAACGTGCAAGTACACGATACACGTTTCCGTCTACCACCGCTCTGGGCTCTTTATATGCAAATGAAGCTATGGCTGCTGCCGTATACGGGCCTACTCCTGGTAATTTAAGCAGCTCTGCGTAGTTATCAGGGAATTGCCCCCCATATTGGTGGCAAATGATTTTAGCGCACTTATGTAAGTTTCTAGCTCTAGAATAATAACCTAGGCCTTGCCAGGTTCGAAGCACCTCTTGTTCTTCGGCCTGAGCCAGGTCAGAAACCAGAGGAAATTTTTTCGTAAATGCCTGATAGTAAGGCAGTCCCTGAACTACTCTTGTTTGCTGTAGTATGATCTCAGAAAGCCATATTTGATAAGGGTCGACGGTGTGCCTCCAAGGCAGGTCCCTCTTATTGGCCTGGTACCATTTAATTAATTTTTCAGCGAATAGTTGATTTTCCACTATACTTCGATCCTCGATTTATGTCATGTACTTTTTTGTACTAGATTGCACGTGAATTGCATTTTTATATCCAAAGCGTGATTCTAAATTTGTCAAGACTTAGGATGCAAATAAAAATCCTAAACGTTCAACTAACAAAAGTGCATAGTGACTAAAGCAGAAGTAATCTCAGAAATTTCGGAAAAGACAGGCATACCAAAAGAAGACGTATCGGTAACGGTTGAGGCATTCTTTAATATTGTTAAGAACTCCATGGCTGATGGCAATAATATTTATGTCAGAGGTTTTGGCAGTTTTGTAAACAAGAAACGTAAGAAGAAGATAGCCAGAAACATCTCGAAGAATACTGCTATAGTGATAGATGAACATTATATTCCAAGTTTCAAGCCCTCCAAAGTGTTTGTAGAAAAAATTAAAGGTAGTAATAAAGTACTGGAGTCAAATAACTAGGCAGTTACTGCTGATATCTATTTTGTTTTAAGCGATTGATCAATCTCCACGCGGGGTAAATTAGAAAATTTTTAATTTTTTCCTGTCGAGGTCATGTCATTGAGTTTTTTAAATGGCGTTTTATTGATCAAATTTGCAACCTGTTAATCGAGGTATGCTAAAAACACGTATCATATTGGCCTTAGGGGCCGCAGTTCTTGTTTATCTTCTCTTTTTGCTTCCAAAATCCGTTGTTGACAACGATAAGGAGCAGATCGCAGGGAGTAATTCAAAACAAGAAGCAGCAGAAGATCCGCATTCCGCCGACATATCAGAAGAAAACCGTGGACTGATTAATGAATTAAATGATCAATTTGCCAATGGTGATGATTTTGAAAAAAATCTTACCTTTGCAGACTCTTTAGCAAGGCTGTATATTTCTTTGAATAAATATGACAGCGCTGCGAAGTTCTTTGAGATGATTGCCGAGCGTGTGCCCAATTTGGAAAACTGGATAATTGCAGCGGACACATACTATGAAGCTTTTGGTTTTGCCATGGATGCCGGTAAGCGGTCTGCAATGGCAGAAAAAGCCAGGTTTTACTTTGATAAAGTACTGGAGGAGCAACCGGATAATACGGCTGTGAAAAACAAGGTTGCCATGACATTGGTATCTTCTTCAAACCCGATGCAGGGTATTCTCATGCTGCGAGAAATCCTACAACAAGATCCGGACAATGAGGAAGCAACCTTTAATTTAGGGGTGCTTTCCATGCAATCCGGGCAGTATGAAAAGGCCGTTGAGCGTTTTGAAAGCCTTATCCTGTTATATCCGGAAAATACACAGGCACGTTTTTTTCTTGGGGTCAGTTACCTGGAAATCGGCAGCAAAGAAAAAGCTAAAGAGCAGTTGTTATTAGTGAAATCTATGGATGATGATCCGGCGGTTCAGGCTACCGTGGATTCATACTTAGAAGATATGTAATAAAAATATTGTTTAACCATCCGCCGGCTGGCGGAGTAAATTTGACATTATGCCTTGCGGTAAAAAAAGAAAAAGACATAAGATCGCCACTCACAAGAGAAAAAAGAGACTTAGAAAAAACAGACATAAGAAGAAATAACTTTTTCAGCCCGCTTATGTGGGCTGGCTTCTTTTAGTTAATCAAAGTTTCATTTTTTAAATCCATTTGTTTTGAGCAATGAATTAGTAATAAATTCAACTCAAAATGGATCTCGTATAGCCCTATTAAAAGATAAAAGCCTTGTTGAGTTCCATCAGGAAGAGGATAGTACACAATTTACAGTCGGTGATATCTATCTGGGAACGGTAAGAAAGGTAGTTCAAGGTCTGAACGCTGCTTTTATCGACATAGGTTATGAGAAAGACGCTTTTTTACACTACCTGGACCTGGGTCCTAAATTCAGTTCACTACAAGCCTTTACAAAACAGGCACTGAATAAGAAGAACGCATCAAGTAAGCTTGATAACTTCAACATAAGGCCGGATATAGATAAGCATGGAAAGATTACTGATATTCTTTCCAGAAACCAGCAAATACTGGTACAAGTTGTAAAAGAGCCTATTTCTACTAAAGGGCCGCGATTATCCTGCGAGTTATCATTAGCGGGGAGGTATTTAGTACTAGTACCATTCTCCAATACCGTTAATGTTTCAAAGAAAATTGTAAGTGGTGAAGAGCGTAAGCGCCTCTTAAGGCTTGTGTCCTCTATCAAGCCTGCCAATTTCGGCGTCATTATACGTACGGTGGCCAAAGGTCGCGACGTTAAAGAGTTAGATTCCGATCTCAGAAATCTTGTAGAGTCCTGGAAAAAAGGGGTAAAGAAGCTTAAGGTAGCCAAGCCTAGGGAGAAAGTAATTGGCGAGATGAACAAAGCCTCTGCCTTACTTCGCGATGTACTTAACGAGTCATTTGACAACGTATTTATTGATGACAAGGAAATCTTTACTGAGGTAAAGGACTATATAAAAACCATTGCTCCGGATAAAGAGAAGATCGTAAAGCAATTCAATGGTAAGACCAAGATCTTCGAGCATTTTGGAATAGAGCGGCAGATAAAGTCAGCTTTTGGCCAATCTGTAAGCCTCAAAGGAGGGGGCTATCTTATCATTGAACACACGGAAGCGCTACATGTAATTGACGTTAATAGCGGAAACAAGTCCAACCGTGAGGAGGGTCAGGAAGCCACTGCACTATCGGTCAACTTAGAAGCTGCCAAAGAGGTGGCCCGGCAGTTGAGACTGCGAGATATGGGAGGTATTATCGTTGTCGATTTCATCGATATGAAAAAGACGGAAAACAAGAAGCTCGTATACAATACCATTAAAAACGAGATGGCTTCTGATCGATCGAAATTTACCGTACTTCCGCTTTCAAAGTTTGGTTTAATGCAAATTACGAGGCAGCGTGTGAGGCCGGAAATGAACATTACCACACGGGAGGTTTGTCCTTCTTGCAATGGTTCGGGTAAAATCAGCGCTTCAATTCTGGTTTCCGACCAAATTGAGCGAACCATTGAATATCTGCTTAGCAAACAGAACGAAAAAGACATAAGCGTAGTAGTGCATCCATTCATATATGCCTATTTCACTAAAGGTACGCTATCAAGGCGCTTAAAATGGTACTTAAAATATTTTAAATGGGTGAAGCTCATCCAGGACTCGTCTATCGCCATTACAGAATATAAGTTTTACAACAAGCTGGGCGAGGAAATAGACGTAAATATTAATTGAGTAAAACCCCGGCCTCTATGGTCGGGGTCTTCTCTCATTGATTAAAACGAGAAGTGTAGAGACATCTTAATGCACCGCTTTGTCCACTACGTAAGCAAGTTTTGCTAGCTGCTTTTCAGGAGAAAATCGCTCTACCGCCAGCTGTCGGGATTTTTCCTGGGCTTGAATTAAAAATTCAGGATGCTGTATAACCGAGCTTAGTCTTTCAAATAGCGCTTTAGGATTTCGCGGATCGTAACTTACTCCACAGCCAGTGGACTCTATTAAATTCCTGATCCAACCTTCAAAATTGATAATGATATATTTGCCTGCGGCCAGTCCATCAAAGAGCTTGTTGGGGCATCCGGTTCCTAATACCGGTGCATGATGAAAAGAAATGTAAATAGCGTCGCACCGCTGCATTACCGATTTTACCTTTTCTTTATCGCCTTCTGCTTCCCAGGTTATATCTTCTAAACCTTCGGCCATAGATCTTATTCTGTCATACTGAGCCCCTGACCCCATCAAAATGAAGTCTACCTCCTGAGGCGCTGCTTTTATAGCTTGTATCAGGTATTCCAAGTGGTTAGCTAAGCCAAAAGTGCCCAAATAGCCAATTGTGAATTTTTTTGAGCTCCTCGGTGAAGGGGTAAAGAAATCGATATCAGCCATATTTGTGATGACCATTATTTCTTTATCCGGGGCTACGGAGGCGATATGATCTTTAATATCTCCTGACAGCGCTATAATAACCTGGGCTCTTAAATAAGTAGCTTTTTCCAGTTTTCTGGCTAAACGGATTAAAAAAAGATTGCGTAGTACGCCTAATTGTATCGGCGCCGCGGGCCACAGGTCCCCCACCTCGAACAGGTATGGGATGCCGAGACGTATCTTGGCGAGCAGCGCAATAAGACCTGTGGTGAGTGGAGTGCTTATCACATAATTCAGGTCAATGGGCCGTAGTTTCTTGAGAATTCGATATGCGCTGTAAGCAAATAGCCAAAATGCATGGATGCGACTCCAAAAGCTAAGGTGGTTTGTATAGTAAATTGGTAAGCAGTGTACCTTGTAGCCGTTAACGGTTTTCACAGTATATCGGGTCTCGTTATATGCCGTTATAACTTGAACATTATGTCCGAGCCTGGTCAGATAATCAGCTATGTAATATGATCTTATGCCTCCACCCTCTTCCGGAGTTCTAAAGTACTGGTGGATCAGGACAATATTCATTTTATAAATAAACGTATGCTGTCAGCAGATACGGAGGTTTGTGATGGGGCCAATTCTTACCGTTTAATTTTCAAGTGGCATCAGGCATAGAATTAACTAATAAGTAGTTTAGATTCCAATAGATATTTTTTAGCTTCCAGTTGATTGGTACTGAAATATCTTAAAACTCATTACACCGTTTAGCTTTTCTCACAGAACTTAAATATCTGTAATAATATCGAAACCTTTAAAGCTACCTACTACTAGCAATGCATCCACGGCCTTGGCAATATTTTTCGACTTTAGTTTTTCTGCAATGTGATTTAAAGTGGCTCCTGAACCCCCGGCATCGTCAATATAGAAGTACTTTGTTGATCGCTTACTGCAAAAGTCTTTTCTCGGACGCTAGTATAAACTCATCCGGGCTTTTTAATCTTTGAAGCTAAAAGACATATTGTTTTT
>JBCDHA010000270.1:0-5685 GCA_038750705.1 Bacteroidota bacterium | reverse complement strand
ACTCTAACATATCGCTATAAATACTGATTTTCCAACTTTTTAAATGAGAATCAATACCTATAAATAGGTTTTCTCCTGCTAGTGTTTGTAACTTATAATTCATGAACTTCGGAGTTTGGTTTATCACTTTTCTGTAGATACATCCATCTATTGTGAAGACCAACTCGAAGTCCCTTTTTCAAGCATACGAACTTTGCCCTTAAGCAAGTAAGTGGTGAACTTTCTTTCTGGCAAAGTTCCTCCGTTGTCACTACGGAATTTAACATTGGTACAATTTGAGAATCGTTCATTTTCAATTTACACCGTGATTTTTGCCATAAATTAAAAAGACAAGTAGTATACTGTTGCTATCGGATGAAGACGCGACAATTGATATACACCCGGTTATTTACCGAACAGGCTCCATAAAAAGTCAAAATATTCATATATTCAATTTCAATTAATATAACAGTACCATCCTCTAACCCAGGTAACCATGGCGGCAAAAAGAAGAAGTACATTTGCACAAATCAAGCTGACCGACCTGTCAACATCAGATAGATTGTTTGCACTTATTTTCATAATCGCATCTATTGCATTTTCGGCGATAATTGCGAGCCGTGTTGACGGTATAGAGTGGTTATTTATTTCATTCTTGATTTTCCTCGTTATGGGCGCTATTTTGTTTATTATTTACAAAAAGGTGACTGAAGTTTCACCGGAGAATTATGAAGAATTACAAAAGGCGATAGATGATAGTAAAACGCAAATTGCTCAACTTACTGATAAAAATGGAGATCTAGAAGAACGGAATGGCAAACTTGAACATCAAATAGAGCAGTTAAGTATCGTAAATATTGAGCCCGGCAAAGACTTTAAATTAAAAGTTTTAGAATCTTCTATTGTCATTGATTTTGAAAGTAAAGGTTTCGCATCGGTTCGTGAAGAGCAAAAAATACGATGTTTTGTTAGACGGGAATCAATGAAAAACATCTTAAATGTAGATGGCTCCATAAATAACTACAAAGATAGTTTAGGAGTGGTTACCGAAACCAAAACGCCAAGTGGCATGATGTATGAAACCAAGCTAAAAACTGCTCTTAAAGAAGGTCAGGTGGTTTCCAGAGTAATAGAATATGACATAATAGATTCTTTTTTAGCAGACGAAGAATTTTGGTTATTGGAATACATAAACCCTTGTGATGTTCAATCGCTGAATATTTTATTGCCAAAAAATTTTAATTGCAATTGGGTTAGACTCCATAAAATGATTTATTTCAATGAAGTCGAAGATCTGGATAACTATGAGATTAAAGATTCCCCTGGTAGAAAAATCATCAATGTGAATATCGAGAATCTTTATAAAAGTAGGTACAAAATCATATGGAGTTGGTCAAAGTGACACTACCACCTCCATCTAAAGTAACTGAACCTCCACCCATGATAATTATTGTTTTGTTTACTAAATTAACTGTGTAGACTTTAAAATAAAAATTTTAAATAATCTATTCAACTGCAATAAGCATATCCTCAATATTACAACGGCTAAAGGCCATATAAGTTATACAACTTAGAACATTTGGAGGATCATAATTTTTATAAGCTCACAAAACCTAATATCTACTTACCAGTTAGTACTTAACTAAAACGGTAATACCAAAATCAATAATATTTCGGTTCTCTTTATGGGAGAAATTCAAGCATCCTTTGATGATGCCTTGAATTATATAGCCAATGTTTAGTCAATAATGGCCAGGCGCTTTGATTTATTAATCAGTTCGATTGAGTTCTTAACGGCCAATTTCCTAAACATATTAGACCGATGCGTTTCTACCGTACGATGACTTATTCCAAGTTTTGATGCGATCTGCGAAGTACAAAGGCCTACTTTTAATTGGTTTAATATATCTACCTCACGTCTCGTAATGTTCGTCTCATCAGGTTCTGTAATTGATATTTTTTTCTTCAAAAATCGATTTAGCAGTTTGTTCGATACCGTCTGGCTAAGGTAAAAATCACCGTCCATTGCTTGTTCAATAGCTTGAATAAGTTCATTGCCACTGTCGCTTTTCAAAATGAACGCTTTGGCATCATTTTGAACGCAGCGATCAACGTATAAAGTATCAAAAAATGGACTTAGACCTATTACTTTTAATTTCGGAGTCTTTTCTGAACAATATTCAAGGACCTTAAATCCAGCGGAATTCTCCATGGCTAGATCTATAATTACGATATCCGGATGTAAGTTATCAATAACCTGAACGGCACTGCTGGTATCTGAAGCTTCTCCTGTAATCTGTAAGTCTTTTCTGGAGTTTAGATGATGTTTGACACCGTCTCTAAATATTTCCTGGCTATCAATTAACACAATATCTATCATGGCGAAACTATATTTCCAGCTGTTTTCTTATAAACACTCCGGACTTAGTTTCAACAAACCTTTGCATAAAAGGTTTACTATTTTTTTATATGAATACGTATAAGGCGGGCCCTAAGTATCTGTAAACTTGGTGCCTTCAGAGCGAATCAACTTTCGAATTTTACATTTAATGGATAAATGTATTCAAACAGTTTGGCACTATTCTCTAAAATCAAGATTGTAGGTTAAGGCTAACATCAATGTGCTGTTTTGCTCCTGGTTTATGCCATCCCCGTTGAGTACATGCTGGTTGAGGTAACCTAACTGAACATTACCTGAATCGTTAAATTGATAGCCTAGGGCAAAATACAGCCGGTTTTGATCAAAAAGCTGGGCCACATTTTCTCCGAAACCCAGAAAGATCTCATCGTAAGCACTTAAGAATATTGTGCCCTTTTGCATGCTTTTTGATGTCAATGGCACGGTCACCATAGCACGGTATCTGATCCTATTTCGATAGATACGACCACTTTCTTCGGCAGATGAAGGCCTTTCATTCCAACGTTGTTCTAACCTATATCTATGATTTAGTATCCAACCGTTAAAAAACTGATTTACCGTAAGGGTTTGCCAGATCCTATGTTCGTCTAAATTCTCTGATATGGGCAGTTCACCATAAGGGAAACTTTGGATATAGCCATATCCGGCTGTCAATGTGACCTGCTTATTAAGCCGATAGTCAAGCCCAATTCTAGCCAGTGATTGTTGCCAATTCTTTATAAGCCCTGATCTGCGAAATTGATATTCAGTATGCAGCAACCATTTATCGGATAAGGCATGATTGCCAAAATACATATACCATGCATTGTTCTGATTTACCGTCTGTCGCTGGCCATAAGCGGATAGTGCAGCCACAAGATGCACGCCTATTATTATTGCAGATTTGATTGCCCTTGGTTTAAAAAGTACTTTCATGTTATTTTTTATTTAGGCCATTCTATAGTTGATAGATGCCAGCGTATACTCTGCGAGCGATTTTAACGATGCTACCTGGTCTACGGCGCCAAGCCTTACCGCTTCTTTAGGCATACCATAAACCACACTGGATTTTTCATCTTGTGCTAAAGTAAAAGCCCCGGCGTTCTTCATATTAAGAAGTCCTTTGGCACCATCGGTACCCATGCCGGTCATAATTATGCCTACTGCGTTTTGCCCTGCATGTTTGGCTACAGATTGAAATAATACGTCCACTGAAGGCCTGTGCCGGTTTACACTCTCACCATCATGTATTCGCACGTAATATTTTGAGCCGCTTCTTCGCACTTCCATATGATAGTTCCCAGGTGCAATAAGTGCGCGACCTCTCAAAATAGAATCTCCATCTTTCGCTTCCTTTACCTCAATTTTGCATAGACTGTTTAACCGTTCTGCAAATGATCTGGTGAAGATTTCAGGCATATGCTGTACGATAATGATTCCGGGAGAATCTATTGGCATTTGCTCTAATACGGTTTTTATAGCTTCCGTACCACCGGTAGAGGCTCCAATAGCAATGATCTTATTACTGGTTACTGTTAAGTTTGAATTAGATTTGGCCGCGATATTGCCCAATACTTGGAGAGGTCTCTTCTTTCTTCGGACTACTGACTTTCCGGCTGCCTTTACAATATCAATGATATACTGCGAGTTTTCAGAAAATGTATCGACGCTTAATGTGTCCTTTTGAATAATGTCTACTGCGCCGAACTCCAGCGCCCGAATCGCGAGTTCAGAACCCTTTGCCGTTAGGCTTGAAATAATCACCACAGGTATCGGATGCTGACTCATAATCCGCTGCAAAAATGTGATTCCATCCATTTTCGGCATTTCTATATCCAATGTGATTACATCGGGAATCTGCTTGCCTATCTTCCTGACTGCTACAAATGGATCAGAAGCCACGCCGATTACTTCAATATTATTATCTGAGTTTAAAATTCGGCTCAGAGACTGTCTTACTACGGCCGAATCATCTACGACTAGAACTTTTATCTTACCCATCAAACTCAGATCCGTTGTTAAACATATTTTAAATAGATCCTGTTGGTAGCCGTGTTCATCATGATCTTCCGGCCGTGCTTTCCACCTATATCCGATTTCAGCACAGGAATTTCGTAGCGTTGCAATAGTTCAAAAGCTATCTGAATGTTCCGCTTACCCACCTCGTAGATGTTGTTTTCCATCAGGCTATTCGACCCACCAAAAACTTTTGCAACTATGTTTTTTTTATCAGAGCCTAGCGATAGCATTCTTTCAATAAGGCGTGGAATGGCAATGTTGCCATATTTCGCTGTGGCCAGACCTTCATCATTCCAAACAGGAAGCATAAAGTGGTTCATGCCACCGAATAGCAGCTTTTCATCGTATAGGCATACTGCCACACATGAGCCCAATACCGTAGTAATATCATGTGAAAGTTTAGTGGCATACAAGGTGGAAGGCAGTAAAAAATGCCGCTTAGTCTGTATGGGAAGAGTTTCTGGCATTAGAATAGCTCTTCTTCGCTAAATGATACCTCTGCGAGGGCTTCGTTGTCTTTAGAAATATCAGGTAGTACTAAAGTGAAAGTAGTGCCTTTTCCCAATTGACTTTTAACATCAAGCGAGCCCCCCAGTAAGTCAGTATATTCCTTTACAATCGATAGCCCAAGGCCTGTGCCGGGATGTGTTTTGGTTACTCCTTCATCAAGCTGCTTAAAGCGGCTGAAAATTAACTTCTGGTGCTCTTCAGTTATTCCGGGGCCACAATCTGTTATGCTAAATACGATGCCCTCGTTTCCGATGTCTAAGTCAATTTTTATGAAACGCCTGGGTGCAGAGAATTCAATGGCGTTGCCAACCAAATTTAACAGCATAGCCCGAAGCATGCTCGGGTCAGTATGGAAGAAATCGTTCCGCTCATTATTCTCTTTTCGTTCAATCTTCAGATTTTTTCGTTTCGTTTTAAAATCTATGCCCTGTAGAATACTGTCAAGCAAGTGAGACACGTCTACTTTGCCTGGCTGTACCGATAAGGTTCCGGCCTCTATACCAGCTGCGGCAAAAATATTTCGCATATTATAATCGAGTTCAAAAGCCTCTTCAAAGGCCATATTAGCTTGCTTATGTACTAATTCCGGGTTGCTATGAGCCATGCTCACAATGCCATTAATCAATCCGAGGATACTTGTCAATGGATTATTGACCTCATTCAGAATATGACTTAAAAAACTCGAGCGTAAGCTTTCTGCTTTAAGTAATTTAGAACTAAGTTGTTCCAATTCGTTGGTAGACTGTGCTACTTTTTTCTCTAACTCGGTGATCCGCTTT
>JBCDHA010000269.1:0-5694 GCA_038750705.1 Bacteroidota bacterium | reverse complement strand
GCAAATGCTATCGAAGGGGTATTCCATAAAGGCTATGAGGGTGTAATAGCCGTAGGCAATGACAGTCCCGAGCTTGGTAAAACCCATTTTGATGACGCGGTGTATAGCTTGGCTCAGGGCCAATGCGTTCTTGGGCCCTCCCTTCGAGGAGGAACGTATCTTATTGGACTTACTAAAGCGTCTTTTTCTAAGGAGCCATTTCAGAACTTGCCGTGGCAGGGTAGTGGCCTTTTTAAATCACTTAAACATCATCTTCAGGCCGGCAACCATGAGGTGCTGCAGTTGAAGAAAATGCGGGACATCAATTCATTCCATGATATTCTGGCTATTTTTAAAGATGCCAGCTTTCCGCTGAAGCTTGTCAGATTCTTACGGTTCCTGGTTTCCAAACCGTATCGGATAGATTACCGGCACACGCCAATACATAGCAAACCTTTTCTCTGTCAAAGCGCATTGCGTGCACCCCCGATTTTAAACTAGTACTCGGTTTTCTTGCTTAAAAATGGGGTATCTATTTAAGGTTACCCTGATCGTATTTCATTTTAAATTTTACAATGGCAAAATCATACTATGATCCTGCGGATCTAAAAAAGTTTGGAAGTATAACAGAATGGCAAAAAGAATTGGGTGATAAATTCTTTGACTATTACGGAACGGTTTTTCAGGAAGGTGCACTTACGGCAAGAGAGAAGTCGCTGATTGCTTTGGCAGTTTCCCACGCCGTCCAGTGTCCATACTGCATTGATGCCTACACGGACGATTGTCTGAAAAAGGGTGTAGATGAGGAACAAATGATGGAAGCGGTACACGTTACTGCGGCTATCAAAGGTGGAGCGGCACTTGTGCATGGCGTACAAATGATGAATAAGGTAAACGATAAACTGATGTAGAGTGAAGCCGGCTACTAAATCGCTTATTAAGATCAAAAGCAGGCTGGCAGATCCTGAAGAGCAACTCCGGATACTCAGCGATAATCAGAGCCTGGGTATCACAAGTTTCGAGGATCGGCTGCATGATTTGGGCATAGAACCACTCAAACCTACTGGCGTTGATATTTTTCAAGTGAACGTTGGTAAAATGTGCAACCAGGTATGCAAACATTGTCATGTAGATGCCGGCCCTGGTCGTAAAGAAATTATGACCAGAGAGACCATGCAGCTTTGTATTGACGCCTTGGCAGGTACCGATATATCGACCGTGGATCTTACCGGAGGAGCGCCGGAGATGAACCCAAATTTCAGATGGTTTGTCGAACAGCTTTCCAAACAGGGAAGAAAGATAATTGTACGATGTAACCTTACCATAATCGTTGCGCATCCAAAATACTACGACCTGCCTGAGTTTTTCAGAGACCACAACATCAATGTGGTTTCTTCACTACCCTATTTCAGTGCCAAAAGGACGGACGCCCAAAGGGGTGAAGGCGTATTCGAGCAATCCATACGAGCGCTGAAACGGTTAAATGAAGTGGGTTACGGAAAGGAAGGGTCAGGCTTGCAGCTTGATCTGGTATACAATCCTTCGGGCGCCTTTCTGCCAGATGACCAAAAAGCGCTGGAAGCCACCTTTAAATCCAAATTAAAGGAAGGCTACGCTATTGAGTTTAATGAGCTTTTTGCCATAACTAATCTGCCGGTGAGCCGATTTTTGGAATACCTTATTCGTTCTGAAAACTACCGGGATTATATGGAAGAGCTGGCAAATGCATTTAATCCTGAAGCTGCGCGTGGGGTAATGTGTAGAAGTACACTTTCCGTAAGTTGGGACGGCTACCTCTATGACTGTGATTTCAACCAAATGTTAGCGCTAAAATTAAATGGAGGAGCTCCTGACCATATCCGGGATTTTGATCTGGAGAAGCTTAACAATCGAAATATAATTATTAATCAACATTGCTATGGATGCACGGCCGGGGCCGGATCAAGTTGCGGTGGAACCATAGCCTAATTTTTATCAATGGAAACTTATTTAGAAACTACAAAAGATATATACAAAGAAGCAGCACTAACCCCTGATGTGGGTCTATGTTGTACTACTACTCCCGTTTGGGCTTTTCCCGGCTTGGAAATTCCAAAAAAGATGCTCCAAATGAATTACGGGTGTGGCAGCACCGTTCACCCTCGGGATCTTGTAAATTCACCTAAAATACTTTACGTGGGCGTGGGAGGGGGCATGGAACTGTTGCAATTTTCCTATTTCAGCCGACAGGCCTGTGGGGTTATTGGTGTGGACGTGGTAGACGAAATGATAGACGCTTGTAAAGAGAACTTCAAAGAAGCGGAGAAACTTAACCCTTGGTTTAATTCATCTTTTGTGTCCGTAAGAAAAGGAGATGCCTTACATCTTCCAATCGAAGATGATTCAGTGGATGTGGCGGCTCAAAACTGCCTGTTTAATATATTTCATGAAGACGATTTAAAACAAGCGCTGAAAGAAATGTATCGTGTGCTTAAACCTCACGGGCGATTGGTACTATCTGATCCTGTAGCTCAGCAGGCGATGCCGGAATCGCTCAAACAAGACGAACGCCTGAGAGCTCTTTGTTTATCAGGGGCTCTTCCCCTGGCCCGGTATATAAAAATGATTACCGACATCGGTTTTGGAACGGTTGAGATCCGCGCGAAAAGACCCTATCGTGTTTTGGATACAAAGCAATACGATACGCAGGAAAATATTTTTATCGAGAGCGTAGAAGTATGTGCTATTAAAGATCCGATGCCCGAAGACGGGCCGTGTGTATTTACCGGACGTACAGCTATTTATTTCGGTAGTGAGGAATATTACGACGATAATAAGGGGCATGTACTTATGAATAATCAACCGCTGTCAGTGTGCGACAAAACTGCCGCTAACATAGAAGCTCTCGGACGGTCAGATATTCATGTGTCTGATCGAACGTATTTCTATGATGGAGGTGGATGCTGCTAGAAGTTAAAAAGTCAGACCAAAATAGCGTTGGTCAGGAAACTTGAGCTACCGGAGGTGATAACTCAGTGCGAAAAAATAATCATACTGTATTTTTAAGGACGTTGTAAGTTGATACAAGATCATATTAACTTAAATTATTCTAAACCCGGGCGCAGAACACGTATGAATACGTCAGTTCATGTAGACCAGATCATGGGAGTTCCGCCTTTAAATAAATGATGCAAAATTAAAGGCAATTTAAGGCCGTTTTCCTGCTCCAGCGGAAAAACGATTAAGGTTGAGCCCATCAAAAAGAACTTAAATTGCCTGAAAAAAATCTAAAAATACTTTAAGAGCGAAATCCCTGGATCAGTGCTTCCATAGCTTCTAACAATTTCATCTTTCGATAATATAACATGCTATTATTTCCGGTTGTCATTAGATACATTTGTCAAGTAACTAAACTACCAGACCATGCCAAAAAATCAACTCCCCAAAGTAGCCTATTTCTGTATGGAATACGGCCTCGATGATCAATTGAAAACCTATGCCGGAGGACTAGGTATCCTCGCCGGTGATTATATGAAAGGGGCTTATGATCATGATTATCCCATTGTGGCAATTGGTATTAAGTGGAAGCAAGGGTACACTTCACAACGCATTAATAATGAGGGCAAGCCCTATGACAGTTTTCAGAACTACGATTATGACTTTCTCAAAGATACGGGAGTAACCGTTTCAGTTACCATCCGCGAAACGGAAGTAAAATGTAAAGTATGGCTCTGTGATAATTTCGGAACGGTACCGGTTTATCTGCTGGACACTGATATTCCGGAAAACCCCGACAGCTGGACAACAGGCCAGCTTTACGGCTGGTTTGGAGAAGAAAGAATAGCGCAAGAGATAGTATTGGGGGTAGGAGGGGTTCGTGCCCTTCGGAAACTTGGGATAGATGTAGACCTCTATCACTTTAATGAAGGACATGCGCTCTTTGCAGGTTTTGAATTGCTTAGAGAGAAAATGCAAGGGCCGAAGTTGCTGCCTTTTGATGAGGCTCTGGAGCTGACTAAAAAGGAAGTAGTATTTACTACCCATACTCCAATTATTCAAGGCAATGAAAGCCACCCTGTTGAGCGAATTATGTACATGGGTGCGAATCTTAACCTGGGCCGTCCGGAGCTTAAGCTGTTGGGCGGTGATCCTTTCAATATGACGGTTGGCGCACTAAGGTTATCAAAGAAATCAAATGCCGTGGCACAACTTCATGGCGAGACAGCCAATAAAATGTGGAAACACATTGGTGACCGGTCAGAGATTATAGCCATTACGAATGCGATTCACCTTGGAACCTGGGTAGATCAAAATATGCTCGATGCTGCTGAGAAAGGAGATGATCTATGGGAACCGCACCAGGCCAACAAAAAGAACCTGATCGATTACATCAAAGAGAAAACAGGCCAGCAGTTGAGTATGGATAAGCTTCTGATCGGTTTTTCTCGCAGGGCAGCGCCGTACAAGCGTTCAGACTTCATCTTTAGCGATCCTGAAATCGTAGGGCCGCTTTTTGAGGAGCAAACCATTCAAATCGTTTTTTCAGGTAAGGCGCACCCGCTGGATGATACAGGAAAAGATATTGTTGCTCGTCTCGTAGCTATGGCCAAAAAGTATCCACAGTCTGTAGCCTTCATTGAGGATTATGATATGAAAACAGGCATGATGTTAACCCGGGGTGCGGATATATGGTTGAACAACCCCCGGCGACCAAAAGAGGCCAGCGGTACCAGTGGCATGAAGGCAGCAATGAATGGGGTACTGAACTTTAGTATCCTTGACGGCTGGTGGCCCGAGGCCTGCAGAGACGGTATCAACGGCTGGCAGTTTGGCGATGCCTTTGAAAGTGAGGATGAAAAAGAAGTGGATGCTCATGACCTAAAAGCGATGTACGAAGTGCTGCAGAAGGAAGTAATTCCCACTTATTACAAAGACCATGCGAAATGGCTGGAAATGATGAAGAGTAGCATCCAGGATACACGAGAAGCTTTTGCAGTTAAACGAATGTTAGAAGAGTATTATGAGTTATTGTATCGATAATGGCAGTTTGAAATTTGATCTAAAGGTCTTAATATCTCCAATTTTCAACAGCCAAATTAGGTATTCTGATGAATTCCTTCTCGTTGGAAGTTGCTAAAATGAATTCATTGGTCAGGGCTGTTGCCGCGATAAGAATGTCATATGCCCCTATGGGTTTTCCTTCACGCTCAAGGGTGGTACGTATGTCAGCTGCAATATCTGACTCTTCTATACCAAAAGGAATTGTTTCAGTGTCCTTTATAAATCCGTGAATAGCATTTTTTGTTGCCATTTTAAGCCGCGGATTCTTCTTTAAACCATATCTTAGCTCGTATGCTGTAATGGAAGAAATTTTTATTTGGGTAGGTGATTTCGCTTTGAGTTTGAATAAGGTGTTCTCATCGCCTTTTATAAAGTCACTGACGGTACATGTGTCAAGTAAATACACCATTCTAGAAAGAATGTTCATCAGGTTTTTTAAGCTCAGATCTGTAAGATTCAAAACCTTGCATCGATGGGTCACCTTTTAAATCATCTATCCAAGACCCCCAAGAGGCCTTTTTGTCATGGCTTAAAAGTAACTCGACTGCTTTCCGAATAGCAGCATTTTTGGTGATTCCTTTACTTTTAATGTAGGACTCGAAACGTTCTTTTAAGTTATTAGGCAAGTAAACTGATATATTCATATCTTATTTTACAAAAATAATATGTTATAAT
>JBCDHA010000268.1:0-5711 GCA_038750705.1 Bacteroidota bacterium | reverse complement strand
TTAGGATATGAAAAAGTATGGATTAGTAGTTGCGCTGGCAGCGGTGGCTACATTTTGCACCGCACAGGGCATTGATGAAGAACGGATGGAACGGGATATTCAAATCGCTCAGAATATTTTATCCACGTTAGAGAATGAGGCAGCTAGCAGCCAGATCTTTGTTTACGGCAGAGATCGGTTTGAAGGAAGTTATGTAGAAGGGTATGGGGTTATATTTAATACGTCACATCGTTATGGAAGAACGATAATAGCGGATACCAAAGGTACGTATAAAATTTACGGTGATGCTGCCATTGGTAGCTTTCCCGAGGGCTCATCTTCCCGTGGGGTTAATGCGTTTAAATTGAACCTGGATAGTTTAACGCAGTCTCAACATAAAGAGTGGGTAGAAAAAATGAAGACGTTTCTTGTGGATTATGCAGATCTGATCGGCCAACTAAAACCTGAGAACAAAATAATGGTCACATCCGGCTCGGGAAACAAAGGTGACTGGTTTGCATTGGAGGCCCGGGCAAGTGGTACGTCAACTATTAATGAAGGCCCTACGGTAGAAATTTCAAAAAAAGATCTCATCGATTATAAGTCTGGCAAGATCAATCGTAATGAAGCTTTAAAGCGAGTGAAGGTGATCAGTGCCGCTTCAAAAGAGGAGGTGGCCCAAGATGTAGAGCTTTTAGCGAGTATTTTTGAGCGCCTCTATAAATCTGATCTCTCCAATACTTATTATTTGTCAGGTGGAGTAGGGTACGGTAAAATACCGGAATTCGGAGTGGTGTTCCGGATGCGTGTTTACTCATCTTCAAGGAATGAAGGGTTTCATCGAATAGCGACTAGAAATCAAAGTGGGCTAAGTCAGGACGAACGGGATGAAATAGTCAAAGGCATGTACCCGGACTTTTTAAAGGAATTAAAGCGTAACATTATTCAATACGGACGTACCGTCAAATCTCTGGAAGGCAATGAAATGCTGATGTTTAAGGTGAGATTAACAGAATGCAAAGGCTGTGAAATACCCAAGAATTTAGAACTCTCAATTAAAGCCTCGGACCTGAAAAGCTACGATTCCGGAAAAATCAATGAGTCGTCGGCTATTGCAAAACTGAATGTGAAGGAGATTGGCAAGCAGTAGATTCTTGTAACCATTATGAAAAGCTGAAGTACTGCCTACATCGGGCCACAATTATTAAGGGGATTAATCGTTAACAACAAAAGCCACATTCCAAGGGATGAAACTCAATCAAAGACTATTATTCTCCTTTTTATATACACGGGGGTTTAACTTGATGTTTGGTGGTTGATTTACCAACTATTCATTTAGTTTTGAAATAGCAAAAGGTCAAAAAATGAAAAATAAATTAATAATTGGCGGGAGCTTAGCCCTGGCATTGATTTTAGCCGTTTGGTTTTTCACACGAGGAGGCTCAGATGAATTGGGAGAGATCTTAGTGGAGGCTAAGAAGGGAACTTTTAAAGTAGAAATAACCACAACGGGTGAATTAGAAGCCGAAAACTCTGTGAAAATTCTTGGCCCCACGGGAATGCGAGCAGCACAAATCTGGCAGGTTAAGATAGAGGACATTGTAGATGAGGGCAAAGTAGTTGAAAAAGGAGACTATATTGCTCGTCTTGATCAGTCTGAGCTGTCGGATAAAATTCAAAACAGGGAGACCGAACTTCAGCAAAGCCTTTCTAAATATACTCAGACCAAGCTGGACACTGCGCTGGAGTTGCGCGCCGCCAGAGATGAACTTATAAACCTAAAATATGCGGTGGAAGAAAAAGATATCATTCTTTCACAGTCTCAATTTGAACCGCCAGCTACCATTAAGCAGGCGGAGATTAATCTTGCAAAAGCAAAAAGAGAACTTAGTCAGGCTACTGATAATTACAAACTGAAAGCTCAGAAAGCTGTAGCCCAAATGCAGGAAGCCGCGGCAGAGCTGGCGGAAGATCAGGGGAAATTCGATTTTTTACAGGGTATAAAAGAAAGGTTTACCATTTTAGCGCCAGAACCTGGCATGGTAGTATATGACCGGGAGTGGAACGGTACAAAAAAAGGAGTAGGCGCTATGGTGCATGCCTGGGACCCTGTAGTAGCTACTTTACCTGACCTTTCTACCATGATTTCTAAAACGTATGTTAACGAGGTGGATATCAGATCAATAAGTAAGGGGCAAACGGTGAATGTAGGGCTGGACGCCTTTCCTGAAAAGAAACTTACCGGTAAAGTAATAAATGTGGCCAATATCGGAGAACAGAAACCTAACTCGGATTCGAAAGTATTTCAGGTCAGCATACTCATAAATGAATCAGACACCACCCTACGGCCAGCCATGACCACTTCTAATGGCATAATAGCTGAGGTAATTCCTAATGTGGTCTATATTCCGCTTGAGTGCTTGCATAGCCAGGGAGATTCTTTAACCTATGTGGTAAAAAAGAATGGCTTGGGTTTTGACAAGCAACAAGTATTAGTTGGTAAAACCAATTCAAATGAAGCGGTAATAGAATCCGGTGTAGTGGCAGGTGATAAACTGTATTTATCCGTACCTGCGGGGATTGATGAGAAACCGATAGCCTTAGTAAGTGGTGATGCTTCTTCACCGTTAGCCGCAAAGGATTAAGATTGGGGCAATGACGTCTACTATCTACTCAAGCTTTTACATTGCTTTTGATGCAGTGTTAGCCAATAAAGTACGTTCAATTCTTACGGCTTTAGGTATCATATTCGGTGTGGCTGCAGTAATTGCTATGCTAGCCATAGGTAACGGCGCCCAGCAGGAAATACTCGAACAGATCAAGCTGGTCGGTGTTAATAATATTGTCATCACGCCAATTGTAGAGCAAACCGAGGACGAGGTTGAAGCAGGCCCTACCAATAAAAGTGATAAGAACTTTTCTCCCGGTTTAACGCTACGGGATGCCGAAAGTATTAAAAAAGTAATTCCTGGCATTGGTAAGGTCAGCCCCGAAATTCTACTGGAAACCTATATCATAAAAAATGGTATAAGACGAACTGCCAAATTGGTGGGTGTTGAAAACAACTACTTCGACATTTCTAATTTCACACTTGACCAGGGAAGATTATTTAATGAGCGGCAGCTTTCAGTTGGAGAGGCCGTTTGTGTGATTGGCCAGGGGATTAAGGCAAAATTTTTTAGTACGGAAGATCCTATTGGCAAAATGGTCAAGGTAGGGAATCATTGGCTTAAGGTAGTAGGTGTGCTCGAAGACAGGTTTATAAGCGAGAAAAGTATTTCAAACCTTGGCATTCGAGATTATAATATGGATGTGTACACACCCTTGAAAACGGTGCTTATACGATATAGGAATAGAGCGTTAATTACCGAAACCTTAATAAAACGCGCTTCTCAAAACGATGACGAGAATAACAACGGAGAGGTAAAGCAATCGGTTAACTATCACCAATTGGATCGGTTGGTCATTCAGGTAGATGCCACTGAGAAAATGCTCAGCGTTTCTGAAGTCATATCGCGGCTTCTAAAAAGGCGTCATTTTGATACCGTGGATTACGAAATCACTATTCCGGAGCTCTTACTCAAGCAGCAACAGCGTACTAAGAACATTTTCAATTTTGTGCTGGGCGCGATTGCCGGGATCTCGCTGTTAGTTGGTGGAATTGGTATAATGAACATCATGCTTGCCTCTGTATTGGAAAGGATCAAAGAAATAGGTTTGAGATTGGCCATAGGTGCAAAAAAAATGGACATAATCTACCAATTCGTTTTCGAAGCGGTGATGATCAGTGTTACAGGTGGAATTATAGGAATAATCCTGGGAGTTATTTTGGCATATGGCGTTGCAGAGATAGCAGAGATCCCCACAATAATATCTTTTACATCTATCATCTTATCCTTCGGCGTAGCAGCTACTGTAGGTTTAATTTTTGGAATTACTCCTGCCAAACGCGCCGCTGAACAAGACCCAATTTCATCCTTGCGATATGAATAAAACCAGCTTTTATATTCTGCTATCTTTTTGTTTGAAGCTTACCTTGACCCCTGCCCAAGAGCGACTTACCTTGAATAGTGTGATTAGTATGGCCAAAAGCCAGTCACCTGCGGCGAAGCAGGCTGAAACCCGGAAAGAAAATCGCTATTGGGAGTATCGTCAGTTTAAATCCAACTATAATCCGCAGCTCAGACTCAACGGCAATATACCTGGTTATAATCGTGATTTTGCCCGTAATAATATCGGGGAGTTTCAATCAAGGGAGCAGTTTACTTCTTTCCTGAACCTGGGTTTGGATCAGCCTTTGTTTCCGACCGGAGGTAATATATCAATTAATACCAGCCTCGATTATTTTAATGATGCCACCAGTGACTTTACGCAATACAACACTACAGTGGTTAATGTACGGTTAGATCAACCCATTTTTGCGTTTAACAGGCTAAAGTGGGATAAAAAAATAGAGCCCATTCGTTATGAGGAATCGAAGCGGTCAGTGGTGGAAGAGTTGGAGTTCATCGCTCGGGAGTCAGTAGATCGCTACTTTTCTTATTTAGATGCACAGATTAATCTTCAAATTGCTCAGTTCAACTTAGCAAATAACGATACGATTTATCGAATAGAGCAGGGACGCTACAATATTGGAACTACTTCTAAAGACAAATTGCTCCAGGTGGAACTGCAACTTTTGCGCTCCAGGCAAGACGTGGCACAGGCAAAATTAGATTTGGAAACCAGCGGTTTAAGGTTAAGATCATATATAGGTCTTAATGACAGTGATATGCAAATCATTAATCTTGCTTTGCCGGAGGCAGTTCCCCAATTTGAGGTAACCTATGCTACTGCACTGGATTACGCCAAAAAGAACCGAAGTGACTTTATAGCCTTTGAAAGAAGAAGGCTGGAAGCCGAGAGAGACGTTGCGGATGCCAGAGGAAGACGTTTTGAAAGTAATCTTTCTGCTTCCTTTGGCTACAATAGCTTGAGTGAAGACTTTACTGAAACCTATGATGATCCTCTCTCTCAGCAGCGTATTGATCTTTCTTTAAGCATCCCCCTGCTGGATTGGGGGCGTAACCAGGCCCGTATGAAAACCGCCCTGGCTAATCAGCGACTTACTGAATTTACCATTGCCCAGGATGAGCAAATTTTTGATCAGGAGGTACTCGTTCAGGTCAGGCAGTTTGATGTGCTGCGCACCCAGTTGGAAATTACCAAAAAGTCAGATGAGGTGGCCCAGGAAAGGTATTTAGTAGCTCAAAACCGGTATCTCATTGGTAAGATAGACATTACTAATTTGAACATTGCTCTGGATGAAAAAGACCAGGCTAAAAGAAGTTATATCAATGCACTGCGAGCATTTTGGGTGGCATATTACGACTTGAGGCGCTTGACGCTTTATGATTTTGCCGAGGGCAAACTCCTGTACACGAGCGAGGAGGGCTAAAAGTAATACTCCTTTGATATTACTTGCTTAATATGACCCTTACAGTGAAATAATTCTTAATGGAATTTGATAAATGCCTTAGTTATCTCGCTACATGTGTGTAGTTTTTGGGATATGACTGTCATCGTATTTTTCACTTTATTTTTTTATAAAACAGGAAAACTCTCGGTATTATTTTATGCCTGATATGTTAACCCAGGCTAAGGGATAGCCAATTATAAGCAAAAAGGAATATGTCCAATAAACACGCAAAAAACGACCACCCGGTTCACAGCCTTATTAAAGAAAGATGGAG
>JBCDHA010000267.1:0-5732 GCA_038750705.1 Bacteroidota bacterium | reverse complement strand
TTTCTCATTCCGTTTTATTACAGTGATATTAATCAACTCGTAAAAGATGTTAATGACGGTCATCGTACCATCACTTCGGTTTTTTCGGACTTTCTCGGGTTCTTTAGTCATGCGGACGGCTGGAACTTACTGGGCTTCCTGTTCTTAGCCGCGTCTATTATGGTCATGCATGGTATAGTTGATTATTTGGTCTTACATCGGCTGGATCGTTTTTATAAAGGATCGTTTATCTGGGATGGATTTATGTGGTTTTTAAGAAGGCAACTTAGCCTGGTCATAACCGTCCTCGCTTTTATGTTTATGGCCAACCTGATAGTTGATTTTTACTCTAATGTGCGCATAGCCGGCAACACGGATGAAGTCATAGGCGATAAATATACTGTTCTGTTATTGGGTACGAATAAATACCTGCAAGATGGTGTTAGTGAAAATGTTTACTTCACGCATCGCATCGATGCCGTAGTGCAGCTTTATAAAGCGGGTCTGATATCTCAGGTATTGATTAGTGGAGATAATAGCACGGATGAATACAATGAACCCAGGGATATGAGGAATGCACTTGTGAAAAAGGGAATACCTTCCGGGCTGATTAAATTAGATTTTGCAGGATTTAGAACATTAGATTCTATAGTTCGTTCTAAGAAGCTTTTTGGAAAGAGGAGGCTCCTGGTTGTGAGTCAGGGGTTTCATCTTCAACGCGCCCTGTTTCTTTCATGGTATTTCGGAGTGGACGCCATTGGATATGAAGCTAAGGGCAATATGAACCTGACCATGTTCATACGTGAGCATCTGGCGGTACCCAAGATGCTTCTCGATATTATGGTGCTAAATACACAGCCTACTTACGGGTCAACCGGGGTGAGGCGTAAAATTAATTTTGGTCAAAAAGATCTGGTATTGATCTCATTCATACTTATCTATTTTGGAATAGCTGTTTACGTCTCCTATGATGCCTTTAATTTTGGAAATTCGAACGTGGCAAGAAAGTAGCTTAAACCATTGGGTAATCAAATTCAGATCCTGAAAACGAATGCTAATTTTTATTATCTTTAACTATCTCATTTTTTAAACTATCATATCATGAAATTGATATTAAAATCACTACTCTTATCTGTCTTTGGCTTAGTCCTGTTCGATGCGTCAGCGCAAAAAATTGAGCCCATTCCAATAAAGAAATTTTACAAAGACAGGGTCACAAGAAATCTTCAATTTCTATGCAAGGAGGCGGAATGTCTTGACAACATTGTTGTGAATGAGCGTGGCCTTTATGTGTATCCTACAAGTCAGCGAGTAGATAAGCCGGAATTTATACTCTACTGGAGAGAGATGTCACATTTTAACGGGCTTCTTGATGAAAAGCCTCATGAAGAGGTCATAGAAATTCTAAAAAGAAAAGGGTCCAAATATTTTTATGGGATCAAGAGTACCCATGTTGATCCAGCCAAATATCCTGTTACGGACTACCTGGGATTAAAGGTAGCCATAGATCCCGGACACATGGCCAGCAATATGGGAGAGGCCATTTTAGAGAGAAGGTATATGAAAGTGGAGGGTGTAAACTATGATCGCAAAAGTGATATAGAATTCTTCGAGGCTAACCTGGCCTACACCACTGCGCTGCGCTTGAAAGAGTTACTGGAGGATGAGGGCGCTGAAGTAATACTCACCCATGACTATGGAAAAAGCGCAATGGGCATTAACTACTACGAGTGGCTTGAGACCGATTTCAAAAAAGACATTATTGCCGGGTACAAAAATGAGTGGTATAACAGAGAAAAGTTTAACTACCTTTTATCCGGTGAAGCTACTGACTTTGTAATGTTCAACGATGTTTTTCTGAATAAAGACTTTGTAGCACGGGCAAGTAGAATTAACGCTTTCAAACCTGACCTTACTTTGGTTATTCACTATAACGCGAGTGAAGGTAGCCAACGCTATGATGACAAATATTTGCCCCCTGTTAAGGAAAATTATAGTATGGTGTTTGTACCAGGCTCGTTTCTTGGATTTGAAGTAGATGGCAAGGATGAAGTAGACCAGCGGTTTGAGCTACTTCGATTATTGGTGTCATCAGACCTGGAAGAGTCAAATGTTTTTGCCAGTAACATCATGAAAGCACTAGACAAGGAATTAAAAGTGGATGCTCTTCCCTCGGATAATACATTTACGTTCGCTAATAAGTATTCCATTCTTTCAGACATGGCAGAAGGAGTTTACCATAGAAATCTCTACCTTACCAGGGCGGTAAAAGGGCCTATTGCTTATGCTGAAGCCCTCTACCAGGATAATATTGATGAGATACCATTACTGGGGAAAAAGGACTATAAGATCGGGGGAATTACTACAAGCAGCCGCGTTAAGGAGGTGGCTAAGGTGTACTTCAGCGCTATCGACCAATGGCTCAAATACAATCAGGAATTCACCAAAAAACTCGATGCCCTCTACGATGACAAATATGGCGATGAAGAAATTTACGCTGAAGAACTGAAAGAGCAGGAGTCAGAGAACTAATCTTTTAACTATTCGATTTCAGATTCATGTTAACCCAATTTTGAATGAGATAGCGGGCTATGGAGTCTTCACGCGAAAGAATAAGTTCGTCTTTGGATACTAATTTCCTTATTTCCGTTGCCGTAAGCCATTGAGCTTCCAGCACTTCGTCTTGGTCCAGGGTAACATCCATTGAGTTTGCTTGCGCGTAGAAGCCAATCATTATTGACGAGGGAAAAGGCCAGGGCTGACTGGCAACATATCTGATATTACTGACTTCCAGCGCTACTTCTTCCATCATTTCACGCCTGACGGCTGCCTCGAGTGTTTCTCCTGTTTCTACAAATCCGGCCAGGGTAGAATACATCTTTGGATGACGGCTTCGATGACGCCCTAGCAGGCACAAAGGCTCACCTTTTTCAGGAATATATTCAATAAGTACAATTACAGCCGGATCTATTCTGGGGTAGATAACATGCTCGCAGTTGGAACATTTTCTGGCATGACCGGCATCTATTGGCTTTGTATCTTCACCACATATACCACAGAAAAGATTCTTAGAGTGCCATAGATAAAGGCCCCTCGTATAGACCAAAAGAGGCGCCTGATTACTTCTTTTAAGTACAGGCGTAAGTCGTATATCCATGAACTTACCGTCCGGCAAAAGGGCCAGGGCCTCTTCTTCAGAATGTCCGGATAAATCAACCGAAAAGAACCGAACACCATTTTGTTCACCCAAAAAAAAGGTGTCAAAATCGTTTTTAAGAAAGGCGGTACGATCAACAGAGAGTAAGTCGGGTTGTTTCATCGTTTCATTACTCAGCCAGTGCAACCCATTCCAGTAAGGAATTAGTCTGCAATCCGCCGGCTCAAGCTTGTTCTGGGCTCCATCAAAATCCTTTCTCAAATTGCCCAAACGATTGGGTTGGCGCTCCGTATAGTATAATTTTTGATCTAAAAACATGTGGTGCAAACATGATCAATCAAGCTAATATTTAGCTGTTAACAGTAGTATTATTTTCGTTAGCTCAGAAGGAAATAACTGATCAATAACTGATTTCCTTTTTTTCAGCGCAGCCACCCTTGACCCATATTTTCAAACTCGTTATCTAAACATGCACCCCTACCCATTCATATTGTATTTCAATGGGTTTAAAGTGGTTATCCTTCCTCACCTGAGAGGCACTATCAAAGGGCATGTGCCCTTAATGTCGTGGTCGGGGAATGAGCTCAATCGCAAAAGTATTTACAAAAATTCTGACCGGTAAATAGGGCTTGCTTGTGAAGTATCGGGCCAAGAGGAGATCAAAAACTCAATCACATCCGTTACCAATGCCCGATACAGCAGGGCACGCAAGCAGATTTTAGCCGTATTGATTCTTGGAATAATCCGCCAATCATCCGCCACTAGCCTATATTTTGAGTAGTTTATTCTTGCCGTAAGGAGTCAACCGGATTAGATACTACAACTTTATATATCTGACTGGAAACCGTAAATAAGGCTACTGCGAATAAAAATACTGCAGCCAGAATGAAAGGCCCTATGGTTAAGGGCATATGATATTCATAAACTTCATCAAACAGGCTGTCTACCAACACGTAAGCTACCGGAAGTCCCAGAATACAGGCAATGGCCAGTATCCAGATATACTGATGGTTTACCCCTTTGAAAATTGAGGCAACACCTGCGCCTAATACTTTTCTGATACTAAACTCTTTCATTCTGGTTGCTACGTTTAATGACACTAGCCCAAATAAGCCCATACACGAAAGTATGATCGCCAATGTGGCCGTAAAACCCATGATACGAGCATGGCCCTTGAGCTGATCAAAATGATAATCGAACACCTCGTCCTGAAAAAAACCATTGTAGGGGAGGTCAGGCACATGCTTCTTCCAGAGCTCTTCTGCATAGGCTTCAGTTTTGGCAACGTTTCCCTTTTCTATTCTTGCGGAAATAAAATTAGCGTCCTCATCTTTTGACATCCGGAAAAAAGCGGGTTCTATTTTATCGTCAAAGTCAAAATAATGAAAGTCCTCTACCACGCCTACCACATTAAAAACAGTACTATCCAATTCAAAAGAAGCTTCAAGTGGGTTTTCCCAATCGAAGCTCTTTGCAAATGTTTCATTAATAACTACACTTTGATCTAAGTCGGTGATTAGCTCTTTATCAAAAAAACGGCCTTGTTTAAGTCGTATTCCTATAGTCTCCAGGTAGTCGAATCCTACGTTAATTCTGCGAATTTCATGCTTGCTGTCACCTATTTCAATCACACTTAGTCCCACAGATCTGCCTACGTGACCTGCCGATCCGGCTATACTTATGATCCCTGGCTGCATAGCTAAATCATTCTTAATAGCCTCGTAATTAACCCCTTGCTCAAGTGGAATTACCAAGGTCTGATCCTGGTTATACCCCCAGTCAAGCTCTCGTTGGTACTGCGCATTTTGGGTGAAGGCAATGCCAAACACGATGGTGATAATGGAGAGTATAAACTGGAACGTTAGGAAGATTCGGGTAAACCGGCTTTTCTTGCTAAACTTCTGGCGCCCCCTGAATATGTTAACGGGTTTAAAGGAAGAGATGTAAAAAGCCGGATAGGCACCTGAACCAAAACCGGTGATAAAAAGTAGAGTTATCAAAAACAGCCACACATTAATATTGTCATAAAAATTAAGTTCAAGTCCTATATCAAATTGAGAGTCAAACCAGGGACCGAAAAAGGCTCTTCCCCAAATCGCTCCTAAAACCAATGCCAAAATGCAAATGATTAGATTCTCGCCTATGAACTGAAAAACCAACTGACGCTTCGTGCCTCCAATGACCTTCCGTATTCCAATTTCTTTCAATCGTTTAGTTGCTGAAGAAATAGAAATATTAATGTAGTTGAAACAGGCCAGAACTATCATAAATACGGCTATTAAGGTTAGAATGAGCCTGGCGATCGGGTCATCTCCACCAGATATGTCACCTCTTATTTTGTGCGAATTTTGAGACAGCGTAGTAAGTGGTTCAAAAATATAAGCCTTGGCTGGCCAATCTTCGTCTGCGGCATTTTGAAGTGCCACGTATTTGCCCATTTTGCCGGTGACGGCGCCAATGTCCTGTGGGTTATGCAATTGAATGAACGTGGCAGCAATAAAGTCTGTCCAGTCGTTGGCATCCTGATCATCGTAGAAGGAGAACATTTTGTCATAATGGATCAGAAAATTGAATCGGAAGCTGGCTGTTTTAGGAA
>JBCDHA010000266.1:0-5742 GCA_038750705.1 Bacteroidota bacterium | reverse complement strand
TATAACCTTGCGAATACCGATCTCTTTCTCTTTGCCGTTGATCACTAAAACCGTGAGACCCAACAAGCCTAAACTGGCAATTACTATAGAAAGAACGGTAGCCACGCTCAATAGCCTGTTCATTCGGTTTTCACTAGCATATTGGGCATTCATATTTTCTTCGACAAAACTAAAATTGAGCTCCTCTTCCGGAAAAGTGGCCTCCCACTCTTTCTCTAGAATTTCCTTAACCGCTAAAAGATTGTTACCCGTATATCTAAATACCAACTTCGGTATAGGAGAGTCCTGAAAGTTAAAATCAGAGACCCCATCTACAATAGGTTGCACATTTTGGGTGATTATCAGGGGCTCAACCGTGTTATGCAGAGATGCATAGTTGAAATTCTCGGTAACGCCAACGATGATATGATCCCCAAAATCATTTCCTGGTAATCTACTCCCAACGGGGTCCTCAAGATCGAAAAGTTCTACCGCTGCCTGGTTAAGAATAACAGATTGTTTTCTGTCCAATTCACTATCAGGATCAAAATTTTTGCCCTTCTTAACTTCGATCCCAAAAGTATTTAGGTAATGTGCATCAACGGCAAGTATTCTGAACGCCCTGAAGGTTTCGGTATTGTCAGAATAAGAAAGTTTTGCCCAACCGGGATTCCCAAAAACATGACTGCCCATAGCTACATCGGATACCTGCGGGTATAGTTTTATTTTTTCCTTAAGTAAACCACCCTTTTCCATCGCTGTGCTTACGGCATCAGCGAAGCTTCGGGTAGCTGGGTCTCTGTAAAGAGGTACGGAAACAGTGGCGTTATACTCAACCCCCATATCTTTGTTTTGCATATAATGCAGTTGCTTGCGCATTATCAAAGTGGAGCTGATCAAGAATACGGTAATTAAAAACTGAAAAACCACCATCCCCTTTCTAATGTAGTGTTTACCTTTCGTGCTTCCTCTTCCCCGGAATATGTCAGTTGCCTTTTGCCGTGATAGTACTATCGCCGGATAGATCCCTGAAGTGAGCCCAACAAGAAGTACCAGGGCAATATAAAGTCCGATATGCCAATATTCGAAATCAATGCGTACATCGGCATTCGTAAGCTCGTTGAAAACAGGGAGAGATAAATGAGTCAGTCCAAAGGCCAACGCAAATGCCATCATAATAATCAACAAGCTTTCGCTCAAATATTGATTTATTAATGATTTTCGTTGAGCGCCCATTGCTTTTCTCACCCCTACCTCTTTCGTCCGCTTAAGAGATTGACCTACCGATAAAGTAGCGTAGTTTATACAAGCCGTGACTAACACCAATATACTGATGACTCCTAATATGGCTACATAAGCCGGATTACCTACAGGTGCACGCCCGGCCGGAATATCCGTATTAAGATGGATATCTGTCAAGGGTTGGAAACCTATGTTGTATTCACCTTCATTTACCTGGTCACCAATCAGGCTCATTACCACATCGCCTATCGCTGCCTCTACACTGGATATATTGCTGTTTTCACCGACCAGAGCATACGTTGCAGTTCTTGTTTGAAACCAGTGGTTTAGCGCCCTTTCCCCATATAAGTCTTCGTTGTTTGCATTGCTAATGGCCATATCGAAGCTGACACTGGATTCCTTAGGTATGTCATCAAAAACACAGGTTACAGTAAAGTCCGTTATTTCGCCCTGTATTTCAATAGGAAGTATTTTGCCAATCGCTAAGTCGTCACCAAAATACTTCAGCGCATATGACCTTGAAATAACCAGATCTCTTTTGCCTTGTAATGGATTATCTGCATTACCTTCGGTTATTTTGAAATCGAATACTTCAAATATTTCAGGACTTACAATACCGACATTCTCATTGATCCTACTAGAACCTATACCCACCAGGTAGTTATTGTGATCAACCTGGACTGCGGTTTCGAATTCGCTGAAATTATCCTCTAAAAAAGTTTCAAACAGCAGCGGGGTAGTCGAACTGAAAAATACCTTTTCCTCGCTATATACTTCTTTAAGCCAAACGCGATAAATGCGGTCCTTTTTGGCGTGGAATTGATCATAGCTTAGCTCTTGCTTGACATAAAAGCCGGTAAGGAAAAAGCAAGTAATACCAATGGCCAGACCAGCCAGGTTCAAACCCGTGTAAAACTTGTTGTTTTTAAGTACACGGAATGCAATTTTCAAATTACTTCTCGTCATCATAAATGTTATTTTTTTGAGTTTTGAATTTCGCTTGATGGCAGAGTACCGAAAGGAGCGTATAACCAGCCATAGGTAATATAATCTTGCCTGAAAAGGACGACCGTCGTCCAGCTTATGATAAAAGACCTCATACAGATCGCCTTGTAGGTCTTCCAGTAAGTCCGGGTTACAGTACCACTCCAGAAAACGGTCTGCCCACTTTGGCGGGTGGCTGTGCATCATGACAAACCTGCAAAAATAAGTTTAGGTAACTTGTTGTAGAGCGCAGCACGGACTTCCATGGTCTCATCCAGCACGGTGCGACCGGCTTGTGATAAGGTAAAAAATTTCTTCCTTCTTCCCCCTCTTTCTTTCGTAGCTCCGCCCATCGTTGAGGTTATGAAACCCTTATCTTCCAATCTCCTGAGTACGGAATGAATGGCCGTTATATCGAGTACACGCTGCGTATGTTCCTTGATCACTTCCAAAATGGTTACGGCATACGCCTCCTCGTATAATGACCCCACTGAAAGTAATACTAGCTCTTCGAGCTCCCCAATCGTAGTTCTTTTCATGCCATAATTATTTGTTGTACAAACGTACAATAAATAGATTAGTTGTGTTTTTGTACAAGAAATTATCTGGTAAAAAAAAGTGACCCATCAAAGGTTATCCGCAGATAAGTACAGAATGAGTTTATATTCCCCCATTTAATTCTTAGCTTATTCGCTTCTTTCTTTTAAGTAAATCAGAAATATGTCGTTTAAAAAATACCCTCTTCAGAAGCATTTTGATGAAATGTTTGATAATGAGCACAATTGCAGACCTGCATATTCAGGATTTCGAAAAGGACTCGATAAGTTCTCTGACAAGAAATTGATACAACTCCAGCACAGTACCGACAAAGCACAAAAATCGATGGGAATGACCTTCAATGTCTATCACGATAGCGAAGGAATAGAGAAAATTCTACACCTTGACTTGGTGCCCAGAATCATAAATAACAGTGAGTGGAATGTCATTGAACGTGGACTTCAACAACGAATTGAAGCCATCAATTTGTTCATTAATGACATCTACCACGATCAAAAGGTGCTTAAAGACAAGATTGTTCCTGCCGAAATGATTCTGTCAAGCAGCGACTTTCTGGAACCTTGTATTGGCCTTGATCCTCCTAAAGGCATTTGGTGTCATATAACGGGCAGCGATATTGTTAGAGATGAAAAGGGTCAATTTTACATATTAGAAGATAATCTGCGATGCCCTTCAGGCGTTTCTTACCTCTTGGAAAACAGGGAAATTATAAAACAGGCCTTCCCCAAGCTTTTTGCCAGCTTAGGAGTGCGACCAGTTGCGGAATACCCCAGTATGTTGCTCAATATGCTACAGTATATGTCGCCGAGTGAAAACCCTACCGTAGCCGTGCTAACACCCGGAATATATAATTCCGCCTATTTCGAACATTCCTACCTGGCTCAACAAATGGGTACTGAGCTCGTAACCGGACAAGACCTGATCGTAAAGGATAAAAAAGTATACATGCAAACCACCAAGGGGTTAGAACAAGTGGATAGCATTTACAGAAGGATTGACGATAAGTTTCTGGATCCTTTGGCCTTCAACCCGGAATCGATGTTAGGCGTGCCTGGTTTTTTTGAAGCGTATAAAGCCGGTAATATAGCTTTGGCCAATGCACCAGGTACCGGCGTTGCAGACGATAAGGCTGTGTATGCTTACATACCACGAATTATAAAATATTACCTGGGTCAGGATCCGATTATTGAAAATGTACCCACATACATATGTTCAGAAAAAGACGATTTGACCTTTGTGCTTGAAAACATCGCTGACCTCGTGGTAAAAGAAACCAACGCAGCCGGAGGATATGGCATGTTAATTGGGCCTAAAGCGTCCAAGGCGGAACATGAGAAGTTTAAAAAACGGGTAAAAAGTAATCCGCGAAGTTACATTGCCCAGCCGACACTGTCCTTGTCTACAGTACCCACCCTTACTGAAGAAGGTTTTGCCCCACGTCATGTAGACCTCAGGCCGTATGTATTGTATGGTGAGTCTATCGAGGTAGTTCCGGGGGCGTTGACCCGTGTGGCTTTGGTAAAAGACTCGCTCGTGGTGAATTCCTCACAAGGTGGCGGAAGTAAAGATACCTGGGTATTATTCGATTAATTTTAAAAGCTTAAAGTCAATGTTAAGTAGAGTAGCCGATTCTTTATTTTGGTTAGGAAGGTACACAGAGCGGGCCGAGAACTACGCGCGTTTCATAGATGTAAATTTTAACCTTTCTCTGGATTTGCCCCCGGGCATCAAAGAACAGTGGGAACCTCTCATAAGCGCTACAGGAGATAAGCATCATTTTAATGAACTGTTTAACAACGATCATTCGCGTGAGAATGCTATTTACTTCTTAGCGTTTGACCGGCGGAACCCAAATGCCATCATTTCGACTGTAAAATATGCACGTGAGAATGCCCGAATTGTTCGGGAAAATATCCCGAAAGAGACTTGGGAGGTATTGAATGATCTTTATTATTATGTGGAAGAGGCCTGCAAGAAGAAAATATGGAAAAAGGAAGATCCTAAAGACTGCTTCAGGAAAATAAAGAGTCAACTTCAACTCTTGAATGGTATTGCCATTGATAATGTACCTCGTACCCAGGGATGGCACTTCAGCAAATTAGGTCAATACCTGGAGCGAGCCGATAAAACCTCTCGTATTCTGGACGTAAAGTATCATTTCCTGCTGCCGTCGGTCGATGACGTAGGTTCACCACTTGATTTTTTACACTGGATAGCACTATTAAAATCGGTAAGTGGCTTTAACGCCTATAGAAGGATGTACGGCAAAATACAGCCCGGTTCCATTGTCAATTATCTTGTACTGAATCGCTACTTTCCCCGATCGATTTTGTTTTGCCTGATCAACGTGGAAAGCTGCCTTCATCAGATATCAGGCTCGGGCCCCGGGTATTCTAATCAAGCTGAAAAGGCTATCGGAAACCTGAGAGCAGACATTGAGTTTGCCGATATCAACGACATCTTTAAAATTGGCCTGCACGAATATCTTGATGAGTTGCAACTAAGATTAAACAGCATCTCCGATCATATTTATGATCAATATTTCAAAATTCAATCTAACTTCACCAGGGAATTTGATAAACAAGAATGACATACTGTTTAGGCATTTTAAGCAAAGAAGGTATCGCCGGATTGGCCGATACACGCATCACTTCAGGAAGTGAAACAACAACCGCAAAGAAGATATTTACCGTACAACGCTCGAAGCATAGCTATTTCATAATGACTTCCGGTTTAAGATCCGTTCGCGATAAGGCCATTACTTACTTCAGCGAAGTTATAGAAGACCAGGATAAGGAATTTAACAAGCTGTACAAAGCCGTCAACAAGTTTGGTGAACAGGTAAAACGCGTAGCCGAGGAGGATCGTAAAAATCTGGAAAGCTCTGGTCTCAAATTTAACCTGTTCGCCATTGTGGGTGGTCAGCTAGAAGAAGATGAGGCGCCCAAGTTATACCTGCTCTATTCTCAGGGTAATTGG
>JBCDHA010000265.1:0-5748 GCA_038750705.1 Bacteroidota bacterium | reverse complement strand
CGCCGGTGGAAAACATTGAAATCCCAATTTTGACGTGCGTATCCTTTTCAGATGTAGGGCTCCATTCAAATGGCGCCTATCGGTCTTTTACAGATGTAAAAAGCAAAGATAAATGGATGTATACGCATAGAGGCGGCAAATGGGATGTTTATTACAGCAAAGAAGTACAGGAACTTACCCTTAAGTTTATGGACTACTACCTGAAAGGTGAAAAAAGTAACGGATGGGCCGAGACACCCCGGGTAAGACTGGAAGTACGCTCCGGCCGAGACAAGATACATGAAATACGCAGTGAGAACGAATGGCCTATTGCACGAACGAAGTACGAAAAGTATTACCTGCAGAAAGATAATAAGCTCGTTTTAGGGAAGACCGATCCATCTCATGAGATTTCGTACCATGGAAAAAAGGGAAGCCAGGTTTTTAAGATCACATTTCAAGAAGACACGGAGCTGACCGGGCACGCCATGCTTAATATCTGGATGTCGTTGCGCTCTTCCAACAAGAACCTGGATGACTTTAACGTGTATACTGTCCTGAACAAATATGACAAAAATGGAAGTAGAGTACCGTTTTACGGTACGGTCGGAAATGCTAACGATGTCATCACCCGGGGCTATATGAGGGCTGCCCTAAGAGAATTGGATGAAGAAAAATCAACCGAAGTTATTCCTTATCAATCTTTTAAGAGGTATCAGAAACTACACAGTGGAGAAGAAGTATGCCTGAAAATACCTTTTCCACTTACTTCAGTATTTTTTCATGCCGGTGAAATCCTGGAGCTGATGATTGCCTCATACGAAGTATTCCAGAATGCCCCAATGTTTAAAGATAATACACTAAATAAAGGTGGGGAACAGGTAATACACTTGGGAGGTAAGTATGATTCCTTTTTACAGCTTCCGGTAATTCCGAAATAACAGGCACATGATTTTCTTAATATGTAATACCCAGATAACCTTATGTGTGTATACCTATTGACATCTAAAGTTAATAGTTGGGTACGGAAATGCTCATAGTTTATCTGTGATCTTTTTTATGTGCTCCAGTTGGAAGTAGTGAGCCTGAAATCGGTTGGTAATGTTTTTGGTTGTTCGTCACAAGGGTTAGATTGTTCACCAGCGCAATTCCGGAAATCAAGAGGTCAGTGGTTCCAATTGTGATTCCTTTTTCTCTTAGCTCTGCGTAAATGGTTGCTGATTTTCTGAGGGAGGAAGTTGAAAGTTTTAGAACATCGCATGTTGAAATAAAGCTCTCGAATTCCTCAATTTGCCTTGAGGCTTGTATAAAAGTCAAACCAGCCAGAATCTCAAAATAGGTAATCTCTGAAATTGTAATTTTAGAATATTCTTTGAGATAGATTTCAACGTTCCTGGTCACCTGATTGTTACCTTTCAAAAAGTATGAAAGTACATCTGTATCAATAAGTGATAATTTCAAAACTTCGGAATTCGTTCATCGGGATGCTCTCTGTATTTGTGGAGTTCTGTCGTCAGTTCATTCAATTCCAGACTTTTAAAGATTCCACTAAATGACAAGGTAGATTTCTCAGTTGTAAAATCAGATTCTAAATCGTTGAGATAGAAGTAAAGATTCCGAAGTTTATCATCCGAAAGCTTCCTGATCTTATTAAGAATTTTATTCCTGAGTTTTTCTTTGGTTGTCATACTTAAAGGTAGAGAATTTTCGTCTTGAAGACCAATGTGTTCAACCGCATATGGTACATAATGGACATCGACACTTCGATGTCCCCTGATTATTAGAATGAACTCATTAGCTAATGCACCCCGGGCCTAATAAAATACACCTCCTGGATTTTGCCGTGAGCTATTTTATATAAAGCGAATACCTCCGTTTTCGGACGGCCTTTTTCGAAGAGCACGCGCTCGTGATCAATTACCGTATTGCCGCTTACCATCCGATTGACCAGTTCACAATTCAAGTCAGTCAATCGTTCGAACATGCCGCCATAGTTTTTCCGCATGATCTCCTTGCCCTGGTAGCGGAAGTCATTAGGAAAGTTGTAGACCTTTACCGTATCGCTGTAAGGTTCCAGGAAGGCTTCAAGGTCACGGTTATTGTAGGCGTCAAGCTGCGCCTGAGCGAGTTGCTCAGGGGTCTGGGCTACCAGCGAGGTAGTAGTGATCAAGGAAGAAGTAAGTACGATAAAGAGGTTTTTCATGATCTTAAAAAGTGGATAGTGTAATCTACGGCTTTTTGCATATGCACCGGTAGTACATCGCCAGTATAAGGGTGAGTGCCACCAAAAGAGTGATTAGCGCCTTCAATAAGCTCTAACTGAACCAAGGGATTTGAGGCAGCTAACGGAATCGAATGTTTGTAGTACAGCGTCGCGTCCTCCATACCATGGATGATCATTATATGTTTATCCATCCGCTTTACTGCTTCGGGAATATTCAATCGATACTCATTGTTAAATACATCTTCCACTATACTGTACTTCAGGGGCATTTCCTGCTGCGTTCGTTTATTCTGCACATAATACACGCCATCTTTTTCCCATTGTTCTAAAACTTCCCGGGGCCACCTTTCTTTTAAATCATGAATAGGCGCCCAGGCGGTTACTGATCGAATGCGTTCATCTTCAGCGCCTTTCAGCAGCGCTAACCCTCCTCCGCGGCTGTGTCCGATGAGATGAATATTTTCTGTATCAACCTCAACTTGTGGTATGGGAAGATTTCCATTTTCGATTTCGTCTATTAAAAAACCAATATCATCTAATTCAATGCTAAAAGTATTGTTGCCAAAGGCCTCAAGATCCACAAAATCAAGAGGGTGTTCCGGTGTAGTTCCGTTATGCGAAAGGTTAAGTTTAACGAATACAAAACCTTGCGAGGCAAAGGTCTCTGCAATTAGATTCCAAAAGCCCCAATCCTTAAAACCTTTAAAGCCATGTACGAACAGTAGGCAAGGCTTCTTACTCTGTGATGGGTTGTAGCATGTATCGGCAATAAAGGGGCGGTCATGGTGCTTACTTTTTAGCAGAAAATCGCCGGTTTTTTTCAATTCAGTGGGCATTATATATTTTGATTAAGGGGTTTATCGGGCTAATATTGTACATCATTTTCACTATGGCGCTAAGCTTAAAAGATATTAAATCTCCCATTGCCTCGGAGATGGACGAATTCGAAAAGAAATTCAGGTCATCCATGAAGACAAAAGTGATGCTTCTTGACAAAATAATGAGTTATATTGTAAAGCGCAAAGGCAAGCAGATGCGTCCGATGTTTGTATTTTTAAGTGCTGGTACCTGTAAGCAGATTACGGATTCTACCTATCGCGGAGCATCACTGATCGAGTTGCTTCATACGGCTTCACTTGTTCATGACGACGTGGTAGATGACGCCAACTACCGCAGGGGCTTTTTTTCTATAAATGCGCTTTGGAAAAATAAGATTGCTGTTCTCGTCGGCGATTATTTACTGTCAAGAGGCTTATTGCTTTCTGTAGACCACAAAGAGTTTGATCTGCTTAAAATAGTGTCATCAGCGGTAAAAGAAATGAGCGAGGGTGAGCTCTTGCAGATGGAAAAAGCGAGGCTACAGAATGTTACAGAAGAGGTTTACTATGAAATCATACGCCAAAAAACGGCTTCACTTTTAGCTTCCTGCTGTGCCGTGGGAGCCAGTAGTTCTGGTTGTGAAAACGGCACAATCGAAAAAATGCGTGAATTTGGTGAAAAGGTGGGTATGGCATTCCAGATTAAGGATGATCTCTTCGACTATGGGCAGGAAGAAATTGGTAAACCGCTGGGGATAGATATCAAAGAAAAGAAAATGACCTTACCGCTGATTAAGGCGTTAGAGTCTGCCTCGTGGTCGGATCGTAGAAGGATCCGCAGCATTATGCGCAGCGATAAAAAGAGCAAGAAGAAGGTGCAGGAAGTGATTGATTTTGTAAAGAAGTCGGGAGGTATCGAGTATGCGCAAAAGGTAATGCAGAAATTCTACGATGAAGCTATGGAGATCTTAAATAGTTTTGAAGATTCTGTGTATAAGCAATCGCTTGGTCAGCTTGTACAATTCACCATAGAACGCAATAAATAATGGAGCTGCAAGGTAAGGTGGCCGTTGTCACAGGAGTGAGTAAAGGTATTGGATATGCTACTGTAAAAGCCTTATTGGATGAAGGCTGCAAAGTAGCTGGATGGAGCAGGAGCGCCCCGGACATCGAACACCCCAACTTTAAGTTTTATAGCACCGATGTGCAACAGTTCGATGCTGTGAAAGCTGCATACCAAGCAACGGTAAGTGATTTTGGTGAAGACATCCCCATACTGGTCAATAATGCCGGTTTGGGTTTTGAAAGCCCCTTGGTAACGCAAGATCATGAACAATGGCGGCAGATGTTTGCGACTAATGTGGATGGAGTGCTATACTGTTCACAGTTGGTGATACCGCAAATGCAGAAGAATGATGAAGGTCATATCATTAACATCGCTTCCATCGCCGGCACTACCGGCATACCGGGAATGTCCGCTTACTGTGCTACGAAGCACGCGGTTCGAGGGTTGTCGCATTCCCTCTACAAGGAAGTTAGAAACGATGGTGTTAAAGTCACCTGTATCTACCCGGGCTCAGTAAATACTAATTTCTTTGATGCTATAGACTCGGTGACTACCAGTAATAACATGATGCGGCCGGAAGATATTGCCGAAACGATCGTTCATGCCTTGAAAACCCACCCCAACTATCACCAGGTAGATATAGAAGTAAGGCCGCTGAAACCTAAAGGTTGATCCAATTACCAAACGGCCCGGGTTAGCTATCTGGTCCAAGCGGAATACTTTTCAAATTTCACTTTTCTTGTTACCCATTAGGCCATTAAGAAAGAGCAACTTAACCAGAGCGATAAGTGATCATCTACGGTTGGAACGGCAAAACGATCAAACAGGCGCCTATTGATAACCTGGAGTGCTCGAGTTGCAAACAACAAAATTCGGTTATAGCGATTTTCTCTAAATACGTACACGTTTTTTGGATCCCATTACTTCCGTATGGTAAGAAGCCGTTATTGTTTGTAATCACTGCCAGTTTACGTCGAGAGAGAAAGACCTGGAGCAAGACAAAAAAGAAAAAATAAAGCAAATGAAGAAGGCGGTTAAAACTCCATTTTATTTGTTTAGCGGCCTGATACTAATTGCTCTTGCCGTGGGCTATTTTACTTATGCCGGCGGCAAAAGCAAGGAACTGGAAAGGTCTTATTTGGAAGCGCCTGTAGTGGGAGATATTTATAAAAACATCAATAATGATGAGGAGTCGGCATACAAATACTATTTATGGAAAGTAGCCATTGTGGAGGGGGACTCAATTTTCGTTTCTCCAAATTCATTTGGTTACGATGGCCTCCCTGGTGCACTTGAGCCGGAAGATGGCTTTTACGATGTTTTCTTCGGCATCCATAAGAGCGAGTTGCTGGAAATGTACGACAGCGGGGAAATACGAAAAGTGGTAAGATATTATGACGGCGAATCTACAGGATTCAACCGGGTGGTAACCTATCCGCTTATGGATACCGTAAATAATAGTCAGTGAGGGTACTACACCCCATTGGAACGCCATTTCAAAGACACCTAATCGAAGGTTCAAAGGCACCATGCATGCCATTGATGATGTGCTTTTACTGAACTAAATAGATTTCGGTTTTTATCTTTTACTGTAATAATCAAACCAATAATCCCCAGATTTGGAGAATGAAAAATCAAGTCCGTGTGACCTTGATGTTTTT
>JBCDHA010000264.1:0-5795 GCA_038750705.1 Bacteroidota bacterium | reverse complement strand
ATCAACTTCCAATTCGTAGTTAATAGGAGCATGAGATTCGTTATTAATGGCATGTTTTAGAGTTTGAGAAGCTTCCCCGGACACATGTGCATATTGCCTTTGGCATCTTAAAATTTTGTAGGCCGTTGAAGATTTACGCAGGTAGTCTTCGATTTGATTTTTCAATTCCTTAGCAAGTGACTTATACTTGACATCGATCTCTACGTCTTCCAGGGTACCCAGGGTATCAAACTCAACACTAAAAAAGCGGCTTTTAGAACGGAATTTTGCCTCATACGAGCTATGCTCCCCATCCCTTTCGAAGATGTATTTGACTTTCAAATCCTTAGTAAAAGGTTTAAGCACCTCAATAATGGAAGCCGGAACCTCGGTTTTCTTAATGCGCTGCTCACGTTCATCTTTTTCCTGCGCAACCCCGGCCGTGAAGACCAGACAAAGTAATAAGGATAGTAAAACCTTCATCTTGTCAAGGTTTTGATCAAATCACAATGTTGTGGAAACGCAGATGATAACTCCTGACGATCAGCCAATTCAAAATCCCGAAAATCAAACCCCGGGGCCACCGTACATCCCACCAATGCAAAACCATTCGCTGCCTCTACCCTGGAGGCAAACCAGCTGCCGGCCGGCACAACTCCCTGAAGTTGCTCACCGGCTTTTATATTGTGTCCTAATTTCAACACACTAAGTTTCCCAAGGTCATCAATACAATATACTGAAAGATCCGTGCCATCGTAGAAATGCCACATTTCGTCAGATTTGATCCGGTGAAAAGCAGAAAAAGAACCTGATTCCAGCAAATAATAAATTCCTGTGGAAACACTTCTTTTCGCTTCAAAACCGTCCGGTTCAATCAAATCCGGCGATCGATACGTTTCTTTATAATACCCGCCCTCAGGATGAGGCTCAAGGTCAAGCAGCTTGACATATTCCAGAACTTTTTTAGAATTCACGTTGGCCATAGGCTTCAATCATTCTATAGGGATAGAGCTCCGGAAGTGCACTCACATCGTTTAGTCTGGTCATATCTTCAACATCGATCTTTATGCGGACCGCTCCCATATTATCTTCCAGTTGCTCGAAAGTACGGGCACCAAGTACAACAGAACTTACATTCGGTGTTTGTTTTAACCACGCAAGCGCAATCTGAGGAACTGTAGCTTCATATTTCACTGCCAGCTGATGGACGAGTTCGACGATGCGCCAATTCTGCTCGGTGTTTCTTCGCTCCCATGCCTCCTCCGTGTGGTCTTCCGTACCGGCTATGCGCCCTTCATCCGTAGGTTTTTGATCCGGCTTGTATTTTCCACTGAGAAAGCCTCCACCTAACGGCCCCCAGGGAACAATCCCAACACCTTCTGTTGCAAGCAAGTCGGCGAATTCAAATTCAATGTCTCTTTTTACCAGGCTATACTGATACTGTGCCGCAACGAACCCAACCCAACCGTTTTTTTCACTTATCCCTAACGCTTTCATCAACTGCCATGCTTTGAAGTTTGAAACTCCTGCATACCTGATTTTGCCGGAAGTGACCAAATCATCAAATGTCCTGAGTGATTCTTCAATAGGAGTAACCGGGTCCCAGCAGTGCATGTAGTAAAGGTCAAGATGGTCTGTTTGCAATCGTCTTAGCGAGTTCTCAACACCTTTTATTATGTTTCTACGCGACAAGCCCTGATTATTTGGGTCCTCGCCCATGGGAAAACGAACCTTTGTTGCCAGCACTACATTTTCTCTCTTTCCGCGCACTGCCCTTCCAACAATCTCTTCGGATTTGCCTCCCGCATATACATCAGCGCAATCGATGTGATTTCCACCTAAATCCAGAAAATAATCAATTTGCTTTTGAGCCGTTTTCTCTTCGGTTCCTCTATTACTTCCTTCTCCAAACAGCATGGTGCCAAGAGCAAACTCAGAAACAATTAACCCGCTCTTTCCTAATGGTTTATACTTCATTTATTTTTTTAAGCTAACTTACATTATCACCAACGCCTGTTTGCCTATGAATATGCAAAGTCTAAAAAAAGAGTTATACCAAAAATGCATGGATTTTGTCACCGAAAAAATCGATACCATACAATCTGCCATTAAAAGCGCTCAGGACTCTTCCAGCACAGACAAAAAAAGCTCTATGGGTGATAAGTACGAAACTACCCAAGCTATGATGCATTTGGAAATCGAAAACCAAAGTTTTCAGTTGGTGGAGGCAAATAAACTTCTAAAAACCCTGGAGATCGTTCAACCGGAAGAGCCTAAAGACCGTGTTGAATTAGGAGCCTTGGTCACAACGAAGACCGCAAAATATTACATCAGCGTCAGCGCCGGTAAAATGGTGGTAGATAATGAGACTTTCTTTGCCGTATCGCTTTCATCACCAATCGGAAAGGCACTCCTCGGTGCGGTAAAAGGAGATAAAATACCTTTTCAAAACCAAACGATCGAAATTCAAGAAATAAATTAAGCTCTCAGGGCTTTTGGGAGCTTGACTTTTTTATAAAAAAGATAGGTACACCAAATAATCTGATGGGTAGTTGATACTTCGAAATTCTGCCTAAAACCAAATGATCGTAACTAAAAGCAGGAAAAGCCAGCCATTCTATTTCTTTCATCTGTGGCGTAGGTACCATCCATGAGAACGGAAAATATCCTGTGCCAGGCCCATAATGATAAGTATTGACCAAATGTCCAGAGAACAGGCTTCCTTAAGATTTAGGTTAACGACTGCAGAAATAGCTTTTAAATGAAACTTTATAGGCGGTGAATTAGTACATGTTTGGGGGCACAAGGTTACAAATCAAATTATGCTTACCTATGCCATATCAAACCTGAATTAATGAGTAAATCAAAAGTGACCATTGGCTACGTTTTCAAAACGATTGTCTGGCCAAGAAAAAAATTTGTTCTTATAGGTCTTATTTTGATTATAATAAGTCGCCTGGCCAATTTGGTTTTACCCTATGCAAGTAAAATCCTAATGGATGACGTAATTCCCCGGAATGATCTTGAGAAATTAAAGTTAATACTTATTGTGGTTGTAGGCGCCATTGCGGTACAGGCCGTAACTTCCTTTTCTCTTACGCAAATACTGAGTGTAGAAGCTCAGCACCTGATTGCTCAATTAAGAGCTAAAGTTCAACGTCATATTATTCAGTTGCCCATTCGCTTTTTTGATAATACTAAGACAGGCGAGTTGGTATCAAGAATCATGACCGATGTGGAAGGCGTTCGAAATGTGGTGGGTACAGGCCTGGTACAGCTTTTCGGAGGTACGCTTACCTCCATTATTTCTCTTTTTCTTCTGATTAGCATCAGCCCTATGATGACACTCTATGTGCTCGTACCTGTGGCCATTTTTGGTGTAATATCTCTAAAAGCTTTTGGCTATATACGTCCGATATTTCGTGAACGCGGCAAAATCAATGCGGAGGTTACCGGCAGGCTTACAGAAACGCTCGGCGGTGTCCGGGTAATCAAAGGGTTTAATGCTGAAGCACAGGAAATCAAAACCTTTGAGAGTGGTGTAGACCGGCTATTTCACAATGTCAAGAAGAGCCTGACTTCTACCAGCATAGTGACCAGTTCAGCTACATTTTTACTAGGGCTAGCCTCAACAGGAATTATGGGCATAGGTGGCTATATGATCATGGAGGGAGACCTTACTTTTGGTGAGTTCCTGTCCTTCACCTTGTATTTGGGATTTATGATCGCCCCGATAGTACAAATGAGTAACATTGGCAGTCAGCTTACCGAGGCTTTTGCAGGATTAGATCGTACCGAAGAAATCATGAATATGCCTTTGGAAGATGATGGCTCGAAGCGAAACATAACGTTGGATCATATTAAAGGAGATGTTCAATTTGATAAGGTTTCTTTTGCTTATGAAGCAGGAAAGGAAGTGATTCGAAACGTTAGTTTTAATACCCCTGCAGGATCAGTTACGGCATTGGTAGGAACTTCAGGTAGTGGAAAATCAACCATTGCCGGTCTTGCCGCATCATTTCTTAACCCTGAATCAGGCATGATAACCGTTGACGGCGCAGATCTATCAAAAGTGACGCTAAGAAGCTTCAGAGCTAAGCTGGGGGTAGTGCTTCAGGATGATTTTTTGTTTGAAGGCACCATTCGCGAGAATATTCTATTTCCAAGACCGGATGCTACGGATGAGCAATTGAGCACCGCCGTAAAAGCTGCACACGTAAATGAATTTACCGACCGGTTTGAAGATGGATTGGATACACTAATAGGAGAACGGGGTGTTAAACTTTCCGGTGGGCAGCGTCAGAGAATAGCAATTGCCCGAGCAATTTTAGCTGACCCCAGGATTCTAATTTTAGATGAAGCCACCTCAAATCTGGACACTGAGAGTGAAACTTTTATCCAAGCCAGTTTAAAAGAACTGATGAAAGGCCGGACCACATTTGTTATAGCACACCGGTTAAGTACAATACGCCAGGCAGATCAAATACTGGTTGTTGAAAATGGTGAGATCGTTGAACGTGGTAAACATGACGAACTGATCGCCAAAGAGGGAAGATATTATCAGCTATATACGTATCAAGCTAGGATTTGATAGCAGGGAATTCTCTCTTCATTTTTCTGCTTCTTAAACGCCCCCATATTGGAAAAAGCGGCCAATAGAGCAGATAAATAAAGCCTGATACAATTGACCCCGCTAAGCTATGCCCAAAAATAAGAGCTACAAGTACCGATAAAACAGGTACAGAGCCCATAAGTGTATGTGACTGCAAACTGGAAGTTGCCTCAAAAACTTCGATTTTACTTAACCCAAGGTTTTCATGGTTTTTCAGTGCGTATCGATACATCAGAACAAGCATAAAGAAAATTAACGCTGCTCCAAGTCCATAAATAATCATGAGCTCAGACATTTCCTGTCCCCGGATCATCGAGCTTGTTGCCGGAAAACTTGTACCTTTAACACCAAATAGCTTGATAATCATATTCCCATAAATACCCACCAGAAGTTTAGCCAAAAACTTTAGTGGATAAACGTAGAGCAACAGAAAAAACAGAAGCGTGGCGTTTAGCAAGACAATTTTCTTGCTTCTAAACCCAAAACGTATAAAGAAGAGGTAGTGCTCATACCAAATGTAGGTAATAAACCCCATACACAAAGCGAATGGAATAATGTCAAAGATGAATAATCTCATTTCAGCGAAATTATCCGGCACCTCTGCCGAAACAATTAATAAAGTAATGGCTAAAGCAAAAACCGCATCACTAAAAGTTTCTACTCGGGTTTGTTCTTCGCCCCTATACCGGAAGTTTTCACTCATTCCAATATAGTTCTTAAATTCCTGACGGATCATCCCATCAATATAGTAGGAATGAAATTAGTATTCAAGGAAATGAAGTTGCCAATGCACCAGGTAACGCGCTAGTTTGCTTCTTCACCTTTGTACAATACTTCTATCTTATCGCGATCTTCCTGTGGGATAGAATTATCCTGCAACAGACGGAATGCGTCAGCAGGGCTTTTTATGTTATAACGTTCAATAACACTGTTTTCCTTCTCCTGCTTCCTTTTCTTACGTATTATAAAAAACATAACCACTTGAAGAACTAACACCAGGAAGGCAAAAATCAGAAATGTATTCATGTATCAGTAGATTGATCTTAAAATTAAGAAAGTTCATAAAAAAACAGAGGCCTAATCGCCTCGTTTGGCGATTGGCCTCTTATTTAACCTAAACAAAACAAGTAATCTTAGCCAGCGCTAACACTTATAGTGCTGTTCTTATTTTTAAGATCGAACCGAAAATTATCTCCTTCAGCTT